>NZ_QAIW01000156.1:0-3038 GCF_003061285.1 Stenotrophomonas sp. HMWF003
GACAGGCGCAGCACGCCTTGTTCGGCTTCCTGGCCAACTCGTCGCTGATCATCTTCGACGGCATCTATGGGTTGATCGACGTGGTGATGACCTGGCTGTCGCTGCTGGTGGTGCGGCTGATCAGCCTGTCGACCAACGTGGACACCCTGCAGTCGCGCTTGAACCAGCGCTTCACCATGGGTTTCTGGCACCTGGAACCAATCGTACTGGGGGTGAGCGGCACGCTGATGATCGGCGCGGCGTTGTACGCGGCGGTCAATGCGGTGGACGCGCTGATGTCGGGCGGGCGCGAGATCGCGTTGGGGCCGGCGATCCTGTTCGCGGTGCTGTCGATCATTGCCGAGATCGGGCTGGCGGTGTTCATCCGGCGGGTCAACCGCAGCATCGGCTCGGAGTTCATCGCGCTGGACGGCAAGAACTGGGTGGTGTCGGCCAGCATGTCGGCGGCCTACCTGGTCGCCTTCATCGGCGGTTGGCTGCTGGGCGGCACGCACTGGGCCTGGCTGGTGCCCTACATCGATCCGGCGATCCTGCTGGTGGTGTGCCTGTTCGTGATGGTGGCGCCGCTGGGCACGGTGCGCCAGGCGCTGTCGGACATCCTGCTGATCACCCCGGTGGACCTGCAGGCGCACGTGGATGCCGTGGCGCGCGACATCGTGGCCCGGCACGGTTTCCTGGAGTACCGCAGCTACGTGGCCAAGGTCGGGCGTGGCGAGCAGATCGAGTTGTTCTTCGTGGTGCGCGCCGACGATCCGCCGCGTGCGCTGGTGGAGTGGGACCGGCTGCGCGATGAGATCGGCGAGGCGCTGGGCGAGGAATCCACCGACCGGTGGCTGACGATCATGTTCACCACGGATCGGGAGTGGGCGATCTAAGGCGAGTAGCGCCCGCCGTCAGGCTTTTCGCTTGCGCAGGAAGATCAGGAAGCCGTCGCCGGACACCGCCGCCTGTGCCGATGCCACGATCCGGTGGGTGATGACCATGTCGGCAGGAAAATCGGCCATGACTTCGGTCTCAATGCACGAGATATCCTCGCGCCAGTCCTCGACCGACGGCGCATCGACGAAGAACACCAGTTCGAACGCCGTAACACCGTCAGGCTGGCAAGCCACGCCGACAAGCGCGGGGAACACCTCGCCCAGCAGAGCACGGTTGACGCTGAGGATGATCTGCGCGCGTAGGCTGCTGTACATCGCGTCCCTGCCTTGTCGATTGGATGGCTGCACGGTCATGTTACTCACGCAATGCGGGCAGTCACCGCGGCCTGCTTCCACTGCCGCGGCGACTGCCCGGTCTGCGCCTTGAAGGCGCGGGACAGCGCCGCTTCGCTGCCATACCCCACATCGATGGCGATGCGCTTGAGCGGCTGCCCCTTGCGCAAGGCCTGCTGCACCAGCCGCGTGCGCCAGCCCTGCAGGTAGTGGCCGGGGGTGCTGCCGATGGTGTCGCGGAAGCTGTCGGCGAATGCGCTGCGTGACATGCCGGCACGCTGCGCGAGCGATTCGAGCGTCCATTCGTCGGCCGGTGCCTCGTGCATGGCCACCAGCGCATGGCGCAGGCGCGGATGGGCCATGCCGGCGAGCAGGCCCACGCGCAGCTGGCCGCTTTCCATCAGCGCGCGCAGGATCTGGATCAGCACCACTTCAAACAGGCGGTCCAGCAGCGCCTGGCGGCCGCAGCGCTGGGCGAAGGCTTCTTCGAACAACAGCGACAGGATGGGTTGCCCGCCGTAAAGCTGGTCCAACGGCAGGCAGATGACCGGCGGCAGCGCGCTGGCCACCGGGTTGTTGCCGGCCCCCTCGAACTGCAGGTGGGCGCAGGCGAAGTCAGCGCCGCGCCCCGCATCGGTAACGAAGCGATGCGCCAGTGGACGCGGGTACAGCAGCACGCTGGGCTGGTCGATCTGCAGCACGCTGCCGTCGGCGTGCTCGACGCGCACCTGGCCCTCGCGGATGAGATGCAACTGGCCGCGTTCGCCATCGGCGGGCAGGTCATTGATGCCGCACAGCGGCCCGGCGTGGAAGACTTCAGCGTTGACCGCGAAACGGCTCAGCAAGGACTGCAGGCGATCGACCATTTTGGACTCCTGGTCAAGTTTGACAGACGAAATGTAACCCAACGTACCCCTGGACCGGTCAAAGTACACCTGCCATCTGGCCCACCCCTTTCACGCCTCAGGAGATTCCCATGTCCATCGAAAAGGTTCTGTACACCGCCACCGCCACTGCCACCGGCGGCCGCGAAGGCCACGCCACCTCGTCCGACAACGTGCTGGACGTGCAGCTGTCCACCCCGCGCGAGCTGGGCGGCGCGGGCGGCCCGGGCACCAACCCGGAACAGCTGTTCGCCGCCGGCTACTCGGCCTGCTTCCTGGGCGCACTGAAGTTCGTGGCCGGCCAGGCCAAGGTTGCACTGCCGGCCGAGACGGCGATCACCGGCAAGGTGGGCATCGGCCAGATTCCGACTGGCTTCGGCATCGAAGTGGCGCTGGAGATCTCGGTCCCGGGCCTGCCGCGCGAGCAGGTGGAAGAGCTGGTGCAGAAGGCGCACATCGTGTGCCCGTACTCCAACGCGACCCGCGGCAACATCGACGTGACGCTGACGGTTGCCTGATGCCGCAGGTGCCGTGCCGTTGCACGGTCGGCACCGATCGCACGGGTAAAAAAATGGGCGGCTGCCTGGCTCGATAGCCTGGCAACCGCCCATCCCACCGCGGTGGCTCCCGTGGGTGTGCCCGCGGGATGCGTCTTGTGTGGCGGCAACGACCCACGGTCGTTGCCTACCCGTTCGTGTTCGGGTTCATGAGGTTGCCGGCCAGCGGCCGGCGGTACCCATTATTTTTCGTTTGCGATCAGCTGCACGACGCTGGAGAAATCCAGTTTGCCGCGGCCGGCCTGGTGGTTCATCGAGTACAGGTTGCGAGCCAGTTCGCCAAGCGGGATCGAGGCACCGACGCTCATCGCCGCTTCCACCGCCAGCCCCATGTCCTTGAGCATCAGGTCGCTGCCGAAACCGCCGCTGTAGCCGCGCGAGGCGGG
>NZ_QAIW01000157.1:0-7908 GCF_003061285.1 Stenotrophomonas sp. HMWF003
CCCCCGCATCGATGGCATGGTCGGCCGCTTCGGGGGTCAACAGCACCGGCGCGCCACCGTCCAGCGCCACCCGGTACAGGCGTCGCTGGTACGGGTCGCCGGGCTCGCGCCCGCCTGCGCTGAAGTACAGCTGCTGCTCGTCCGGATCAACGCCGACGATATCGCGCACCAGCCACGCGCCGCGGGTCAGCTGCCGGATCACCGCGCCGCTGGCGGCGTCCAGCAGGTACAGATGGCCCCAGCCATCCCGTTGCGAGAACCACACCACCTGGTTGCGGCCCGGCAGCACGCGTACCGCCGCGCGGTTGTAGGGATAGCTGTTGAGTTGCACGCGGGTGCTGGAGCTTTCCTCCACCAATGTGCGCACGGTGCGGCGGTGTAGGTCGATTTCGACCAGCCGGATCCGCGCCGGGCGGTCATACCGCACGATCGCTGTATATACCTTGTCCGCCCCACGCGACCAACCCAGTACGCCGGCCTCGGTCAGGCTGTGCCAGCCATCGGGCACCGGGATGGTCTGCGTGCGCGCTGCAGCGACGTCGGTGACAAACCACGCATCACGCACCTGCTCGGCATCGCCCAGCAAGCCCAGCCGCACCTGGTGCAGCACCGGGCGAACGCCCTGCACCGGTGCCGTCGCCGTGTAGGGATAGGCCTGCACGTGGCGCTCGTCATAACGCACGCCGAACAGGCGGGTGCCATCGGGCGCCCAGGACACCGCGAACGGCGGTGGCTGCAGCCGGCCCTCGCGATAGGGAATGCCGCGCAGGCCAAAGTCGGGCAGCACGCCGTAGCCGTGGGAGGCCTCGCCATCGTGGGTGAGAGCGATGGCCGGCGCCGTGCCGGCCGGCAGCAGCCACAGGTTGTGGTCGCGTACCACCACGGCCCGCTGTCCATCCGGTGCCGTCAGCGCCTGCGGGTTCGGCGCGGGCAACGCGACTACCGCACACTGGTAGGCCGGCAGCGCGCACTGCAGGCCCTGCGCGGCGCCGCTGCGCAGCACCAGCTGCAGCGCGCCGGCATCGGCCGTGGCAGTGACGCTGGCCACCTGCTGCAGCACCTGGTCGGCGTCTGCAGCGCCCGCGGCCTGCAGCGCCACGCGCATCCGCGCGCGATCGAACAAGGGCGTGCGCGTGGGCACGCGGGGGTCCACCAGCAGGTAATCGGTGCTGCCCTGGGCAGTTTGATGGCGATACCAGAACCGGCCATCGTCCAGCCAGTTCGGCAGCACCGTGGCATTGCGCACTTTCCCGCGCAGGTGTCCATCCAGTACCCGTTCGGCGCGCGCGTAGTCGTCGGCGGTGGGTGCGGCCATCGCTGGCGCCAGGCTGACGCCAAGCAGTCCCAGCAGTCCGGCCAGCACGTGCCGGTGGCGCGGTGCAGATCCTTCTGTCATCGATGCAGCTCCTGTACGGCACCCAGTGCGGCACGCGCCGCCGGGCCTGGCCGGTGGGCCTTGAGCATGCCGCGCACCCGCCAACCGGGCAAGCGCATCCCGACGCGGATGCGCTGCCCCCGCCGGCGCGCTTAACCGCCCAGTTCCACCACCGGCACGAAGCCGCCGTAGATCATGCGCTTGCCGTCAAACGGCATCGGGTTGTTTTCCGGGTTCATGCGCGGGTCGTCCATCATCTTCTGCATGCCGGCATCGCGGGTGGTCTTGTCGGGCCATTCGATCCAGGAAAACACCACCGTTTCATCGTCCTTGGCCTCCACGGCGCGGAAGAAGTCGGTGTGCTTGCCGTGGCTCACATCGTCGCCCCAGCATTCGACCACGCGCAGCGCGCCGTGCTCGATACAGATCGCATCGCCCTCGCGGGCGTGGGCAAGGAACTTCTCTTTGTTGGCGGTGGGTACTGCGAGCACGAAACCGTCGATATAGGACATGGCTGCCTCCAGGGTGGGCGATGGCGCTCCGGAACGGGCGCCTTCATGGCATACGACGTGCGGGGAAGGGGAAGATCGACAATGCGCCTGGGCCTGCGCGGCCGGCGTGATGGATGTGCGCCTCGTCTTGCGCCAATGTCAACACGTTCAATGACTTGCGCGATACGTGGTAGCAGACTTCCGTACGGGGGTCAGAAAAATCCTAACGAGGGAGAGGAACATCCTGATACTCCAGGTGACGTGTTCAGCACACTATGGGGACGCCGGGCAGGACCTTTCCCCAAGGACCTGCACCTTGTCGCACACCCTGCGCCGAGCGGTGCAACACGGAGATGGACGCGTTAGCCGGTTACTCCCCAAGAGCGGCTTCCCCAGCGCGTGACGCCCCGCAAGGGCATCGTCGTGACCAGAATCCTCCTCGCACGTATCGTCGCCGCCATTGTGCGCCGGCAGGTGTCTCGCACCCTCCCCACACATCGTTCATCACCTCGCATGCACGCCCGACAGCTGTTTTTCCGCTGGAATCTGCGCGCGCGTATGTCACAGCGCAACTGAACCCCTGCCAAAAATTCACGCAGGTGAAGAGGGTCCACTTCAGGGCGGGTTGTGTCGAATAACGGAGAATTTACATTTCCGATGCAACCGACGTCCGCGTCAGCTGCAAGTAGTTCAAGACAGAGGTGTACCCCCATGAAGACTTCGTTGATTGCCCTGGCGCTTGCCGCCGCCCTGCCGTTCGCCGCCTCCGCTGCTGAAGGCCTGTCCTACAACTACGCCGAAGGCGACTACGTCAAGACCGACGCAGACGGCGGCAAGGCCGATGGTTGGGGCGTGAAGGGTTCCTACGCGTTCCTGCCGAACTTCCATGCCTTCGGTGAGTACAACCAGCAGAAGACCGACATCGGCAACTTCAAGGTTGACCAGTGGCGCGTCGGCGTGGGCTACAACCAGGAAATCGGCAACAGCACCGACTTCGTGGGCCGCGTTGCCTACAACAAGTTCGACCCGAAGGAAGGCCTGGACTTCAACGGCTACAGCGCTGAAGCCGGTATCCGTACCGCGTTCGGCCAGCACGCCGAAGTCTATGCCATGGCCGGCTACGAGGATTACAGCAAGAAGCACGGCATCAATCCGGATGGCCAGTTCTACGGCCGCCTGGGTGGCCAGGTGAAGTTGAACCAGAACTGGGGCATCAACGGCGACATCAAGATGGATCGCCACGGTGACAAGGAATGGTCGGTCGGCCCGCGCTTCAGCTGGTAATTCCAGCGTGACCGCATCGCCACGCGCCGGATCGGCGTGGCAGGAAAGGCCCGGCATTGCCGGGCCTTTTTCGTGGGCGCGGCTCACGCCGGATTAACCGCTGCCGGGATGTAGTACCGGCTCTGTGGGCCGGCGCTGATGCCGGTCCTACCTTGGAGACGGTCATGAGCACTTCACCGACAATCGTATTGGTCCATGGCTTCTGGGGCGGTGCCGCGCACTGGGCCAAGGTCATCCTGGCGCTGCACCGCAAGGGCCATACCGCGCTGCGTGCCGTTGAACTGCCGCTGACCTCGCTGGCCGACGATGCCGAACGTACCCGCAAGATGGTGGCCCAGATCGATGGGCCGGTGCTGCTGGTGGGGCATTCGTACGGCGGTGCGGTGATCACCCAGGCGGGCAATCTGCCCAACGTGGTCGGGCTGGTGTACATCGCCGCCTTTGCGCCGGATGCAGGTGAAAGCCCCGGGGGCATCACCCAGCAGCATCCGCCGGTGGCGGTGGCGAACCTGGCCGCGGACAGCGACGGTTACCTGTGGATCAAGCAGGACAAATATCACGAGAGCTTCTGCCAGGACCTGGATGCCGACGAAGCCTTGGTCATGGGGGTGGCGCAGAAGGCGCCGTTGGCCAGTGCCTTTGGCGAGCCGATCAGCAACCCGGCCTGGAAGCACACGCCCAGCTGGTACCAGATCTCCAGCGATGACCGGATGATCTCTCCGGAGAACCAGCAGCGAATGGCGGCTCGCTTGAACGCGCGCAACGTCATCACGCTGGACGCCAGCCATGCGTCACTCGCCTCGCAGCCCGATGCGGTGGCGGCATTGATCGACGAAGCTGCACGCGGCTGACCGGTGATGCCCGCGTGGTGCGGGCATGACCAAGGTGCGTAGTGGCACGGGCAAGGGCCTGCCAGACTCCGGCCCCCTGTCTGCAGCCGCGGCCTGCCATGCGCAACGTTTTGTCCACCGGCTTGGGGCTGCCCGCCGCGGATGTCCCCTTGCCCTGCGACGCGCTGGCTGCAGGCGCATCGCTCGCGGCCGATGGCGGATGCTGTGGCCTACTACGGCGACGCCGGGCACCTGATCACGCAGATGCTGCAGCCCACCACCTGGCGCGACCGCACCGGTCCATACATTCCGGTGGGCGGCACGCCGGAGGGTTACGCACGCGCGGACCGCGCGTCCAGCCAGCGGGTGCTGGCGTTCCTGCGGCACGCCCCGCGATGTGCACGCGGGGCGCGCCATCGCACCGTGTCAGATCGCCGCCGCCAACAGCGCCGCACTGCGCGACAGCACTCCCCGCGACGCCGGCGCCGTCCCCAGCAAATGCAGGCACGCATGCACCATCCCGGGCAGGCGCTCGCAGTGCACCGCCACCCCGGCCTGCGCCAACCGTGCGGCGTAGTGCTCGCCTTCGTCGCGCAGCGGGTCGTACTCGCACACCAGCACGGTGGCCGGCGGCAGCCCGCGCAGGTCATGCGCCCGCGCAGGCACCGCCAGTCCATCGGCGCTGGCCACGCCCTCGCCGAGGTAAGCGTCCCAGCACCGCTGCATCAACGCGGTGCTCAGGTAGTAGCCCTCGCCGAACTGCCGGTGGCTGTCGGTGTCGATGGCGGTGTCCAGCGCCGGGTACAGCAGCAGCTGGTGGTGGAGGGGCGGCCCACCGCGATCACGCGCCAGCAGCGCCACCGCCGCGGCCAGGTTGCCGCCAGCACTGTCGCCGCCCACCATCAACCGCGCCGGGTCGATGTCCAACTGCGCCGCCTCGGCATGGCTCCAGCACAGCGCGGCGTACACGTCCTCCAGCGGAATCGGGAAGCGGTGCTCCGGGGCCAGCCGGTAATCCACTGCCAGCACCACGCAGCCGGTGGCATTGGCCAGCGCCCGGCAGGGGCCGTCGTACACCGCCAGCGAGCACTGGAACCACCCGCCGCCGTGGGCGAACAGCAACCCCGGGCGCGTCTGGCCCGGGCGGTGACCGGCCGGCCAGTACGCGCGTACGGTCAGGGCGTGGCCGTCGCCGGTGGCCACACTGAAATCGCGTACGTCGGCTACCGGCTCCGCCGGGCCCTGCAGGGCGGGCAAGGCAACTTCGCTGGCCGCGCGGATCTGCTGCAGCGTCATCCCTGCCACCGCCTCCGGCGGTGGCAGGGTCTGCAGGAAGCGGGCGATATCCGGGTCCAGGCTCATGCCGCGGCGTCCGGCAGCAGGAAGGGCAGCAGCTGGTCCAGGAAGGCCTGCGGAGCTTCTTCCATCACGAAGTGGCCGCAGTCGGCAATCATCGTGCCGCGCAGGTCGGCGGCGTGCGCGCGCATGGTGTCCATCGGCATGTTGGCGGTGGCATGTTCGGCACCGATGGCCAGCACCGGCATGGCCAGCGGGGTGCGTGCGCGCTGCTGGTTCTGGCGGATGGTCTCGGGAATGGCGCGGTAATAGCCGAAACCACCGCTCAGCCCACCCGGCGCGGCGTACGCGCGGATGTACACCTCGCACGCCACCGCTTCGCGACGGTGCGCCCAGCGGTCGAACATGAAGGTCAGGTAGGCGCGCTCGCGCCCGGCGATCAGCGCTTCGGGCAGGTCGCGCACCTGGTTGAACATGAAGTGCCACAGGAAGATGTTGTCTTCCGGCGCCACGAACACCGGCGGTGCCTCGGCCAGGCCCGGAATCACCGCTTCGGTGATGGCCAGCCGCTGCACGGCCTCGGGCTGGTCGCTGGCCAGCGCGTAGGCCACCCACATGCCCACGTCATGGCCCACCACCTGGTAGCGCGCATGGCCCAGCTGCTGCATCACCGCGTGCAGGGTAGCGGCGATGGCGCCGGTGTCGTAGCCGTGGGCCGGCGTGTCCGAATCGCCGGTGCCGGGCGGGTCCACCGCAATGGCCTGGAAGCCCTGTGCGGCCAGCGCCTGCAGGATGTGCCGCCAGGCGTACCAGGTCTGCGGCCAGCCGGGAATCAGCAGTACCGGCCGGCCCTCGCCCAGGATCGCGCAATGCACGCTGCGGCCGTCGATGCGCACGTGGCGGTGGGTAATGCTCTCAAGTGCGGTGGTCATCAGTGGATCCCCAGCATGCCGTGGATCTGCGCACGGCTGACCGGCGCGCCGGCGAAGTCGTCGAAGATGCGGTCGGTCACGGTGATGATGTGCGCGTTGATGAAGGCCACGCCCTCGCGTGCACCGTCTTCCTGGTTCTTCAGGCAGCACTCCCACTCCAGCGTGGCCCAGCCGTCGTAGTCGTACTGGGCCAGCTTGGAGAAGATGCCCTTGAAGTCCACCTGCCCATCGCCCAGCGAACGGAAACGCCCGGCGCGCTCGGTCCAGCCGCTGTAGCCGCCGTAGATGCCCTGGCGGCCGCTCGGATTGAACTCGGCGTCCTTGATGTGAACCATGCCGATGAAGTCGCGGTAGATGTCCAGGAAGCTCAGGTAATCCAGCTGCTGCAGCACGAAGTGGCTGGGGTCGAACAGGATCCGGCAGCGCCGGTGGCCACCCACCGCGGCGTGGAAGCGCTCGAAACTGGTGCCGTCATGCAGGTCTTCGCTGGGATGGATTTCGTAGCAGAGGTCGATGCCGTGCGCGTCGCACACGTCCAGGATCGGTAGCCAGCGGCGGGCCAGCTCTTCGAACGCGGCCTCGATCAGGCCGTCCGGGCGCTGCGGGAACGGGAACAGGTACGGCCAGGCGAACGAACCGGAGAAGGTGCCCATGCGGTCCAGACCCAGCCGCTGCGACGCCTTGGCCGCCAGTTTGATGCGCTCGATGGCCCAGGCGCTGCGCGCGTCCGGGTCGCCGTGCAGGGCGGCGGGGGCGAAGCTGTCGCACAGCGCGTCATAGGCCGGGTGCACCGCCACCAGCTGGCCGAAGATGTGCGTGGTGAGCTCGCTGATCACCAAGCCGTGGCCGGCCAGCATGGCGATCATGTCATCGCAGTACTGCTGGCTGTGCGCGGCCTGTTCCACATCGAACAGGCGCTCGTCCCACGCCGGGATCTGCAGCGCCTTGAAGCCCTGGCTGGCCGCCCAGGCGGCAATGGAGGGCAGGTCGTTGAAGGGGGGCTGGTCGGCACTGAACTGGGCCAGGTGCAGGCTGGGGCCTTGGATGGTACGCATGGGGTGTCGCCTCATTGTTTGTCGAGCGACAAAGAATAGGCGTCAAATTCGCCCCGGTCAACGTCGGGTGTCGCTAGAATTGCCGCACCGCTTCTTTCCGTAGTGATGCCCCATGGCCGGCCGCCCTCGCGAATTCGACAAAGACCACGCCCTCAAGCAGGCGATGCTGCTGTTCTGGGCGCGTGGGTACGAGGGCACGTCGATGTCGGCGTTGGTGGAGGCACTGGGCATCGCCTCGGCGCGCATCTACGCCGCCTTCGGCAGCAAGGAGCAGTTGTTCCGCCAGGCAGTGGCGCTGTACGAAGCCGGCGACGGAGGCTTTGCCGACCGCGCGCTGCGCGAGCAGGCGGTGCGCCCGGCCATCGAACGCATGCTGCACGACGCCGTGCTCACCTACACCAAGCGCGGCCGCGCGCAGGGTTGCCTGGTGGTGTCGGCGGCCACCAGTACCGCACCGGAGAATGAGGCGGTGATGGACTGGCTGGCCGAACACCGCCGCCAGCGTACCCAGCAGATCATCGCGCGGCTGCAGCAGGCCGCCACGGCCGGCGAGCTGGCTGACGGGGCGGACGTGCACGCGCTGGGCGACTACTTCGCCACGGTGCTGCACGGCATTTCCACCCAGGCCCGCGACGGCGCCAGCCG
>NZ_QAIW01000157.1:7918-10117 GCF_003061285.1 Stenotrophomonas sp. HMWF003
CCGGAGCAGGCCCATGGCTGATGCAACTGCTGCCCAGCAACCGCGCGTGGGCTGTGGCGCGGTCATCCAGCGCGCCGACGGCGCGGTGCTGCTGGTCCAGCGCGGGCGCCCGCCCGAGCAGGGCCACTGGGGCCTGCCGGGTGGCAAGGTGGACTGGATGGAAACCGTCGAAGCCGCCGTGGTCCGCGAAGTGCACGAAGAAACCGGGCTGCGCGTGGCCATTCAACGGCTGCTGTGCGTGGTGGACCATTTTGAGCCGGCGCTGCAGCAGCACTGGATCGCACCGGTGTACCTGGTCCGAACGCTGGACGACACCACTGCCGTGCTGCAGGAACCGGAGGTGCTGCTGGCGTTGGCCTGGTTCAGCCCCGACGCCTTGCCGGCGCCGCTGACCCTGTCCGCGCGCCAGGGTCTGGCACAGCTGTCAGCGACGGGCTGAGCCCGCCCAACGGGTCAGCGCTTGGCCGCCGCCGCATCACCGCGCGCCACCGCTTCCACTTCCTCCAGGCTGGTGCACGCGGTGTCGCCCGGGGTGGACATCGCCAGCGCTCCATGCGCGGCGCCCAGCTCCACCGCCGCCTGCTCGCCCTTGCCGGCCAGCAGCGCATGCACCACGCCGGCCACGAACGCGTCGCCACCGCCCACCCGGTCCAGCAGGTCCACCTCGCGCCGGCGCGACACGAACAGCATGTCGCGCGTGCGCAGTGCGCCGGCCCAGCCGTTGCGTGCGGCGTTGCTGGCATCGCGCAGGGTGAAGGCCACGGCCTGCAGGTTCGGGAAGCGCTGCAACGCGCGCTGCGCGGCCGCGTCGGCCGGGCCCACGTCCATCGGTGTTTCGCGCTTGCCCAGGTCGGCCAGGTCCATGCCCAGGCAGGCCGCGAAGGAATACTCATCGCCCACCAGCAGGTCGCACTCGGCGGCGATGGCGCAGTTGGCGTGGCGCGCCGCGTCCGAATCGGGGTGGCTGTCCCACAGGCTGGCGCGGTAGTTCAGGTCGTAGGACACCGCCACGCCATGGCGACGCGCGGCCTGCGCAGCGGTGATGGCGGTCTGCGCGCTGTGCTCGGACAGCGCGGCGAAGATGCCACCGGTATGCAGCCAGCGGGCACCGTCGCGGCCGAACACTGCGTCCCAGTCGTACTCATGCGGCTGCAGTTGCGAGGCGGCCGAATACGCGCGGTCGGAAATGCCCAGCGGCGCGCGCACGCCGAAGCCCCGCTCGGTGAAGTTCAGGCCCATGCGCGTGTTGCGGCCGATGCCGTCGTAGTCCCGCCAGACGATCTGGCTGGTGTCCACGCCACCGGCCTGGATCAGCTGCTGGGCCAGCGCCCCCAGCTCGTTGCGCGGCAACGCGGTAAGCACGCCGCTGCGGTGGCCGAAGGTGCTGCACAGCCCGCGCGCCACGTTGTACTCGCCGCCGCCTTCCCACACGTTGAACTGGCGCGCGTTGCGCACGCGGCCTTCGCCGGGGTCGAAGCGCAGCATCACTTCGCCCAGCGCCAGCGCATCCCAGCGCTGGCCGCTGGAGGCGGCCACCACGAACTGCTGGCCGCTCATCGTGCCCGGCACCCCAGCAGGCCCAGGTCGATGCCGGCGGCCATGCGCCGGTAGCCTTCATCATTGGGGTGCAGATGGTCGCGGGTGATGTCCTCGGGCAGATTCTCCGGCTTGGCCGGGTCGCGCAGGATGGCGTCGAAGTCGATCAGCGCGTCATAGCCGCTGCGGCCGCCGCGCATCCAGGTGTTGAGGGTGGTGCGGGTGGCCGCGGCAACCGGTTCGTAGCGGTCCGAATCGCCGAATGGGGTGATGGTCGCCGCGATCGCACCGATGCCATTGCCGTGCAGGCGCTCGGCGATCTGCCGGTACCCCAGCACCATGTCCTCGGCGTTGCGGCCGGCCTTGGGCGGGGTGCCGCCGTCGTGGCGGATGTCGTTGATGCCTTCGAACACGATGACCTTGCTGACGTTCGGTAGCGCGATCACGTCGCGGTCCAGGCGCGCCAGTGCGCTGTGGCTGCGGCCGTGGTCCATTACCTTGTTGCCGCTGATGCCGGCATTCACCACGACGACCTGGTCCGGGCAGGCCTGCTGCAGGCGGGTGGACAGCAGCGCCGGCCAGTCGCCGTTGCTGCCGCGCGTGGCGGTGGCGCCTTCGGTGATCGAATCGCCCAGGGCGACCACCACCACCGGTTTGTTGGCG
>NZ_QAIW01000158.1:0-13521 GCF_003061285.1 Stenotrophomonas sp. HMWF003
GGGCGTCGTAGGCGTAGGGCAGGGCGGGCAGGGTGTAGGGCATCGAGACAACTCCGTGAGGGGAGGTGGCATCTTCGGACCTCAAGCGCGGTTGAGGTCAAGCGTGCTCATGCAGGGATTCAGCCATCGGTGGGTCGCCGAGTGCCATGGCCGGTCACGGTTCGTGGATAGGACAGCGGTTGAACTGCGAACGGAACTGCCGCGATGCCTCCATCACCACCCGGCGGGCGCGGTTGAGGCTGCCCAGTGGGCGGTGCGCAGCCAGCGCGTGCCACGGCGCGAAGGCCAGGGCATCCTCGCGCGCTGCTGCGTCGGCGCTCCACGCCGGCTGTGCATCGATCAACAGGCGCCCCACGGGCACGAACGGGCTGACGCTTTCCGGCCAGACCACGGACGCATCTTCGATCGGCATCTGTGCCAGGTCGCGACACAGCTGCACGCGCAGTTCCCATGCTACCGGTGCGGTCAGATTGGCGAAGAACGCGGCAATGGCATCGCGCTGTGCGTCCTCGCCGGACGGCAGCGACTGCCCGGTCAGCGCCAGCAGGGCGGGCGACACCGGGGCCCAGGAAAATTTGGCCATGTACGGCCCGTACAGGAACGGCACCTGGGTGAAGAAGGTTTCGCCTAGTGGATGGTGCTGCGGTTCGCCACCCAGTGCCTTCAGGGTGGCACTTTGCCCGCCCACCGCTTCCAATGCGGCCTCGGCGCCGCGCAAGGTGGCCGACAGCACCTGCTTGGTGCGTGGCATGCGCTCGGTGGTGGCGGCCAGCAGTTTCGCCGAGCGCAGGAAGCCCTGCACGCCCGGTGTGGTGAACGCCGGTCCGTTGACCATCAGGAAGTCCTGGCTGTGCTGCTCATCGCCACCCTCCACGCGCTCGCCCTGCACGCCCAGGATCTTCACTGCCATCGCGCGCGGCGTGGACACGCTGTCGGGCAGCTGCTCGGCCGGCGGCGATGACAGCCGCACCAGGGCGTCATACGCGCCGGGGCGGGCGAACAGCCCGTGGGCAAGTTCAGCGGGCAGGTCGTGCGCCACCTGGAAGCGTGCGCGCAGCAGTGCATGGCCCTTGGCGTGCACCGCCCGATGCGCATGGCCTTCATGCTCGGCGACCGTGCTGGCCATGTCGGTGAACAGCCTGGCCAGGGCAGTGATGGTCTCTTCTTCGTCCGGTGCGCGGTGTTCAACGTCGGGCGAGTAGGCAACGGCGGGCGCGAACGGGGTCATGGGGCGGCATCCTGGCAACGGGAGGAGGTGCCGGCTGGCATGACCGTGGATGAGGCCCGGGCAGCAGCCGGCTGGGGCATGGAATGCCGCCACCTTGAACGCCGCCGCGTGCAAGGGCGGTGCACGGCGCATGGCTGCCGTGCGAAGGACGCGGCCCGTTACCCGCCGGGGCCTGCCGGAATTACCACTCCAGCGTGTCGAAGAAGGCGTCGGCCGCTTCGTCGTCGCCCAGGACGGCCGCCGCTGCCTGCAGGGCCGCGTCGCGGTGCTCGGGGCGAAGCTCGCCGTCGTCGTCTTCCAGCGCCTCTCCGGCCGCCTGGTACACGGTTCCCACTGCGGCGAGGACGGCCAGGAAGGTGGGCAGGTCATCGGCCAGCACCGCGGCGTCCCATGTCCCTGCACCGTGGAAGGCGAAGAGGACCTGGCCGGTCCGGGTGTCGAGGATGAAGGGATCGGCGTTCTGGTCGGCGATCACCAGCCACTGTTCGGGCCAGTCCGCGCTGCGCGCCCCGGCGTCGCCTTCCCAGCGATAGCCTGCCTGCAAGGCCCACAAGCGATGCAGCGGCGGGAATTCGACGTTCACGCCGGGCACGCTGATGCCGACCGGTCCCACGGTTGCATGCACCGTCTCGCCCCACGGACCGACCTGCGCATAGAACGCGGCCAGCGCCGGCGGCAGCGCGACGTCGCCTTGCCAGAGGTCGGGCGATTGCGCCTTGAGTGGGCCGAAGCGGGCAAACGAAGCGTGCAGTGCGTGCATGGTGCGGGTCCATCCGGAGCAGGACTGCGAAGACTAGCCAGCATCGATGCGGCACACAAACGCTGCGTGGCGCCGGGCCAGTGCGTGTTCTTCACCGCTGCTGGCTATCATGGCCACGGTTTTTTCGCCTGGGTGGTGGTTGTGACGGTAGCGCTGGTGTGGTTTCGCCGTGATCTGCGGCTGCAGGACAACCCGGCCCTGCAGGCCGCGCTGGATGCCGGCCATGTGCCGGTACCGGTCTACATCCATGCGCCGCACGAAGAGGGCGCGTGGGCGCCGGGCGGCGCATCCAATGCCTGGCTGCACCGTTCGCTGGCGGCACTGGACGCCGACCTGCGCGCCCGCGGCTCGGCGCTGGTGTTGTGCCAGGGCGACAGCCAGGCCGAGCTGGAGCGCCTGATCGCGCAGACCGGCGCGGTGGCCGTGTACTGGAACCGCAAGTACGAACCTGCCACCCAGCCGCGTGATGCGGCCATCAAGCGCGCGCTGCGCGAGCAGGGCATCAACGCCGAAAGCCACAACGGAAGCCTGCTGCTCGAGCCGTGGGATATCGCCACGCTCCAGGGCAACCCGTACAAGGTATTCACCCCGTTCTGGCGCAACGCGCTGACCCGCCTGCAGGTGCCGGTCCCCACGCCGCCGCCGGCAACCTTGCCCGCGCACGCGGTGCAGGGCGTTGCACTGGACGCGCTGCAGCTGGCCGCGCCGCTGCCATGGGACGCGCAGTTCTGGGACCACTGGCAGCCCGGTGAAGCCGGCGCGCACGAGGCGCTGACGGTGTTCATCGACGGCGCGCTCAATGGGTATCGCCAACAGCGTGACCTGCCCGACCGGGTGGGCACCTCGCTGTTGTCGCCGCACCTGCATTTCGGCGAGATCGCGCCCTGGCAGATCGTGCGCCGGCTGCAGGACGAGCGCAGCGCCAGTCGCGACGCCGACATCGACGGTTACATCCGCGAGCTGGGCTGGCGCGAGTTCTCCTACCACCTGCTGCACCACTTTCCGCAGACCCCGGACCACAACCTCAACCCGCGTTTCGACGGGTTCCGGTGGGCGCCGCCCAACGCCACACAGCTGCAAGCCTGGCAGCAGGGCCGTACCGGCATTCCGATCATCGACGCGGGCATGCGCGAGCTGTGGGCCACCGGCTACATGCACAACCGGGTGCGCATGCTGGTGGCCAGCTTCCTGTGCAAGCACCTTCGCCAGCATTGGCGCGACGGCGCGCGCTGGTTCTGGGACACCCTGGTGGATGCCGACCTGGCCAACAACACGATGGGCTGGCAATGGGTGGCCGGTACCGGTGCCGACGCCGCGCCGTACTTCCGCATCTTCAACCCGGTCACCCAGTCGGAGAAGTTCGACCCGCAGGCGCGCTACATCACCCGCTGGGTGCCCGAGCTGGCCTCCCTGCCGCTCAAGGCCCGCTTTGCGCCGTGGCAGCATCCCCACCTGCTGGCTGAGCACGCGCCGACCTATCCCACGCTGCCGCTGGTCGATCTGGCTGCGGGACGCGATGCTGCATTGGCCGCCTACCGTCACACCGGCAGCGTGTAAACCCGGCCGCGCGGGACCCGCTCAGAAAGCTGAACGGGGAGCCGGCAGGCGTTCGCATCGTCATGCCGGCATCGCGTCCGCGTGTTTATCCTTTGGGCGCTCGCAAGCCGGTAGACCGGTAACCAAGGAGAACACCATGATTCGACCCGCAACCCGTAACGTGGCCCTGGCCCTGATGACCGCCGCTGCCTTGACGGCCTGCGCCACCGGCGGCTCGTATACCCAGTCCGATCAGTACGGCAATCCCACCCAGCAGCAGAACAAGACCGGCCGCAACGCGCTGATCGGTACTGCCGTGGGCGTGGCCGCCGGCCTGCTCAGTGGCAACAGCGCCACCGAGCGCCGCCAGCACGCGATGATCGGTGCCGGTATCGGCGCGCTCAGCGGTGCGGCCATCGGCCAGTACCAGGACCGTCAGGAACGCGCCCTGCGCGAACGTACCGCGAACACCGGTATCGACGTGTCCCGCGACGGCGACAACCTGACCCTGAACCTGCCGGACGGCATCACCTTCGACTTCGGCAAGTCCACGCTGAAGCCGCAGTTCTACAGCTCGCTCAATGGCGTGGCCAGCACCCTGGCCGAGTACAACCAGACCATGATCGAAGTGGTGGGCCATACCGACAGCATCGGCAGCGATGCGGTCAACAACCGCCTGTCCAAGGAGCGTGCCGATTCGGTGGCCGCGTACCTGACCGCGCAGGGCGTGCAGGGTGCCCGTATCGAAACGCTGGGTGCCGGCAAGGCCTACCCGATCGCCGACAACAGCACCGACGCCGGCCGCGCGCAGAACCGCCGCGTGGAAATCCGGGTGATTCCGCTGCGTCAATAACGCGGAACGCGTTGTTGACAGGTCCGGCTGAAGGCCGGAGCAGAATGCCGCCCTTGCAGGCGGCATTTTTGTGGGTAGCGGCCGCTGGCCGGTACGCCATGAACACGTCCGCCGACTGGCGGATCCGTGCCGACCACCGGTCGGCACCCACCACCGGCGGTGCTGTTGGTCTACCGCGAGAGAACGCGCGCTGTCAGGGCGCGGTCACGGTTTCCAGGATCCGCTTGCCGGTGGCCTGCAGTTCCTCTTCGGCCTGCGCGCTCTGCTGCTTGGCGAACTTCGCGTTCGGGCACTGCGCCAGCATGTAGTTGGCGTCGAAGTCGAGCTTGGCCACCAGGAAATCGACGAACGCACGCACCTTCGGCGAGACCAGCCGGCCGCCGGCGAACACTGCGTTGAAGTCGACTTCAGGGCCGGTCCAGCCGGCCAGCACGCGGCGCACCATGCCCGATTCGACGAACGGCTTGGCCATCACGTCACCGGTGAGCAGCAAGCCTTCGCCACAGACCAGCGCGCCATTGAGCGCGGACGGATCGTTGGCCACCAGCAGCGGATTGACCGGGAAGTCGCGCAGGTCGCCCCCGTTTTCGCCGAGCTGCCAGAAGAACCGGTTGTTGTTGAGATTGCGCGCCTTGCGCATCGCCAGGATGCGATGGAACTGCAGTTCGTCCGGGTGCAGCGGCTCGCCGTAGCGCTCGATGTAGGCCGGGCTGGCGAACACCTGGGTGCGCAGGCTGCCCAGCTTGCGCGCCACCAGGTTGGAGTCGGGCAGGGTGCCCACGCGCAACGCCAGATCGGCTTCGCCTGCAATCAGGTCCAGCTTCTCGTTCCCCAGGTGCATGTCCAGCTGGATTTCCGGGTACTGCGCATGGAACTCGCCCAGCAGCGGAGCAATCCAGGTGATGCCGATGGAGTAAGGCACGGTGAAGCGCAGCCAGCCGCGCGGGCCGGACTGCAACTGGTTGACCGCACCTTCGGCTTCTTCCAGTTCGCGCGCGATGCGCTGGCAATGCTCGTGGTACACCGACCCGGCCTCGGTCAGGCCCAGTCGGCGCGTGGTCCGGTGCAGCAGGCGCGCGCCCAGGCGCGTCTCCAGTTCCTGCACCTTGCGGCTGACCGTGGTCTTGGGCAGGCCAAGCGCAGTGGCGGCGGCAATGAAGCTGCCTTGCTCGACCACCTTGACGAAGATCAGCGTGTCGTTGAGATCGTGGGCCATGACGGGTCCGAAGTCGGGGGAGGGGATAGGGTGCCCGAAAGATTGTGCCGGGTACGGGACGATTATTCCCCTTAATCCGGACTAATCAAGTGGGAGTTTGAGGACTAATCTGGCGCCATTCCCGAATTGAAGGACCTCCGCCATGTGGTTGCGGAACATTCTTGGCCGCGTACTGACCGGCCGCACAGCCCCGCTGGACCTGGCGATGACCGTTGAGAAGCGGCCCTCGTCGTTGTCCTACAAGGCTTTCCGAGAGTTCACCCCACCCGCCAAGATGCAGCGCGGCGGCAGCCTTCGCCTGGGCAACCGTGATCTGGGCCGACTGGGCCGGATTGGGATTATCCCGGCGGCGGGAGTGAAAGTCCCATGAGTGGGACGCTGGCCCCCGAGGTCCTTGTCCTGGGCGGCACCGGCAGTGTCGGCCAGGGCATCGTGGCTGCGCTGCTGGAGGCCGGCAGCCCGGTCCTGGTGGTCGGCCGCGACCCCGGTCGGCTGGCGGCCCTGCAGGAACAGTTCGCCGATGAGCCCGGTCTGGAGACGCTGCTGGGTTCCTTCGGCGACGACGCCTCGGCGCAGACGGTGGCCGAGCGCATCGCGCCGCGCCGGCGCGCGTTGTCGGCGGTGGTCGATGCGATGGGCGGCCCGTACCACCGCGGTCGGGTGACCGATCGCAGTGGCGACGCGCTGCTGCAGGCGCTGCAGGCCGACGTGATGCCGCACGTGCATGCCGGTCGCCACCTGTTGCCGCTGCTGCGCGGTGGCAGCCATCCGCGCCGCTACGTGTTGATCGGCGGTCCAGCGGGCTTCAAGCCGTGGGCCGGGCACGGCGAATCCTCCATCACCATGTCCACCACGCGCATGTACGCGCAGGTGCTGCACCAGGAAGCGCAGGCGCTGGGCGTACGCGCGCAGATGCTGGAAGTGTGCAACCCGGTCTGCACCCCGGCCAATGCGGCCAACGCCTGCATCGAATGGCCCAGCGCATTGCTGGTGGGGCGCCGCCTGGTCTCGCTGCTGGACACCTGTACCGATAACCGCGCCATCGTCCGCTGCGATGCGCGCGATGCCGAACTGCCGCGCGGCCTGCTCCACCGGGATTGGCCTCCCCCGATGTCGCGCGACACCGCTGGCGCTGCTTGACCTTTACCAAGGTTGAGGTCTCAGGATGCGCCACCCACGTTCCGCACTACCCCGATTTCCGAATACCACCCCCTCCGTACGGATGCATGTCATGACCTCCCTTACCTCCACTCCGCATCGTCTTACCCGACGGCTGGCCATGGCCAGCGTCTCGATCCTCGCTGCCGCCGTGCTGGCTGCCTGCAGCGGCGGCCACGCTGAAGAAGCCGGCATGCCGCCGCCGCCGCAGGTGAGCGCTGCGCCCGTATTGATCAAGCCTGTGAGCCAGTGGGACGACTTCAGTGGCCGCGTCGAAGCGGTGCAGAGCGTCGAGCTGCGCCCGCGTGTGTCCGGCTACATCGACAAGGTCAACTATGTCGAAGGCGACGAGGTGAAGAAGGGTGACGTGCTGTTCACCATCGACGCCCGCAGCTACCAGGCCGAGTACGACCGCGCCCGCGCCGAACTGGCGCGTGCCCGCACCCAGTCCACCCTGGCCCGCAGCGAATCCGAGCGCGCCAAGAAGCTGTCCGATCAGCAGGCCATCTCCACCGAAACCTGGGAGCAGCGGCGCGCCGCGGCCGACCAGGCCGGTGCCAGCGTGCAGGCCGCGCAGGCCGCGCTGGATGCTGCCGCGTTGAACCTGGAGTTCACCAAGGTCCGCGCCCCGATCAACGGCCGCGCCGGCCGCGCGATGGTGACCGCCGGCAACCTGGTCACCGCCGGCGACAGCGCCAGCGTGCTGACCACGCTGGTGTCGCTGGACACGGTGTTCGTGTACTTCGATGCCGACGAAGCGACCTTCCTGCGGTACGCACAGATGGCCCGCAAGGGCGAGCGCCCGAGCGAGCGTGACAGCGACCTGCCGGTGAAGGTGGGCCTGTCGGGCGAGGACGGCTTCCCGCATGAAGGCAAGGTCGACTTCCTCGACAACCAGGTCACCCGCAGCACCGGCACCATCCGCGTTCGCGCGCTGCTGGACAACGCCGACCGCACCTTCACCCCGGGCCTGTTCGCCCGCGTGCAGCTGCTGGGCAGCGGCCAGTTCCAGGCCATGCTGATCGACGAGAAGGCCGTGCTGACCGACCAGGACCGCAAGTATGTGTACGTGGTCGACAAGGACGGCAAGGCACAGCGCCAGGACATCACGCTGGGCCGCAACGCCGACGGCCTGCGCATCGTGCAGCAGGGTCTGAAGGCGGGCGACCGCGTGATCATCGACGGCGTGCAGAAGGTCTTCATGCCCGGCATGCCGGTGCAGGCCAAGGCCGTGGCCATGCAGCCGGTTGCCGCACCGGTAGCTGCGTCGGCTGTTGCAAAGAATTGAAGGGCAGCCGACTGACCGTCGGTTCTACATAGCAGCCGACCCACGGTCGGCTCTACCGTGACTGCCATCGCCCCGTGCAGGGGAACCCGCCACCGCTGTCGCCTGCGACAGCGGCCGGGGTCGTGCACGCCGGCGCTGGTGAAACCCCAGGAATCCACCCATGGACTTTTCCCGTTTCTTCATCGACAGGCCGATTTTCGCGGCGGTATTGTCGATCGTGATCTTCGCCGCCGGCCTGATCTCCATTCCGATGCTGCCCATCGGCGAGTACCCGGAAGTGGTGCCGCCGTCGGTGGTGGTGCGCACCGTGTACCCGGGTGCCAACCCGAAGGTGATCGCTGAAACCGTGGCCACCCCGCTGGAAGAGGCCATCAACGGCGTCGAAGGCATGATCTACCTCAAGTCGGTGGCCGGCTCCGACGGCGTGCTGCAGATGACCATCACCTTCCGCCCGGGTACCGATCCGGACGAAGCGGCGGTGAAGGTGCAGAACCGCGTCGCCCAGGCCCAGGCGCGCCTGCCCGAGGACGTCCGCCGCCAGGGCGTGACCACCCAGAAGCAGTCGCCCACCTTCCTGATGGTGGTGCACCTGACCTCGCCCAAGGGCAAGTACGACACCCTGTACCTGCGCAACTACGCCCGCCTGCACGTCAAGGACGCGCTGGCACGTATCCAGGGCGTGGGCGACGCGCAGATCTTCGGCGGCGGCGACTACGCCATGCGCGCCTGGCTGGACCCGGACAAGGTGGCCGCGCGCGGCCTGACCGCCAGCGACGTGGTCGGTGCCATGCGCGAGCAGAACGTGCAGGTCTCGGCCGGCCAGCTCGGCGCCGAGCCGATGCCCAACAGCCAGTTCCTGACCCTGATCAATGCCCAGGGCCGCCTGCGCAGCGAGAAGGAGTTCGGCGACATCGTGCTAAAGAGCGGTGCCGACGGTGAAGTGGTGCGCCTGTCGGACGTGGCCCGTGTGGAACTGGGCGCCGGCGACTACACCCTGCGCTCGCAGCTGGACGGCAAGAACGCGGTCGGCATCGGTATCTTCCAGGCCCCCGGCGCCAACGCGCTGGAGATCCGCGATGCGGTGATGGCCAGTATGGACGAAATGCAGAAGACCATGCCCGCCGATGTGAAGTACGAAGCGGTGTACGACACCACCATCTTCGTGCGCGACTCGATCAAGGCGGTGGTCTCCACCCTGCTGGAAGCGATCGCGCTGGTGGTGCTGGTGGTGATCCTGTTCCTGCAGACCTGGCGCGCCTCGATCATTCCGTTGATCGCCGTGCCGGTGTCCATCGTGGGTACGTTCGGTGCGCTGTACCTGCTGGGCTTCTCGATCAATACGCTGAGCCTTTTCGGCCTGGTGCTGGCCATCGGCATCGTGGTCGACGACGCGATCGTGGTGGTGGAAAACGTTGAGCGCAACATCGAAGAAGGCCTGACCCCGCTGGCCGCTGCGCATCAGGCGATGCGCGAAGTGTCCGGGCCGATCATCGCCATCGCGCTGGTGCTGTGTGCCGTGTTCGTGCCGATGGCATTCCTGTCGGGCGTCACCGGCCAGTTCTACAAGCAGTTCGCGGTCACCATCGCCATCTCCACGGTGATCTCGGCGATCAACTCGCTGACCCTGTCGCCGGCCCTGGCCGCCCGCCTGCTCAAGCCGCACGGCGCGCCGAAGGATGCCCCGACCCGCATCATCGACCGTCTGTTCGGCTGGGTGTTCCGTCCGTTCAACCGCTTCTTCAAGTCCAGCTCGGAAAAGTACGAGCGCGGCGTGTCGAAGATCCTCGGTCGCCGCGGTGCGGTGTTCGTGGTGTATGCGGTGCTGCTGGTGGGCACCGGTTTCATCTTCAAGCTGGTCCCGCCGGGCTTTATCCCGACCCAGGACAAGCTGTACCTGATCGCCGGTGTGAAGCTGCCGGAAGGCTCGTCGATCGCGCGTACCGATGAAATGCTGCGCAAGGTCGCCAAGATCGCCCAGGAAACCGATGGCGTGGCGCACACCATCTCGTTCCCCGGCCTGAACGCGCTGCAGTTCACCAACACGCCCAACACCGGCGTGGCGTTCATTCCGCTCAAGCCGTTCAACGAGCGTCATGGCCGCACCGCCGCGCAGATCAATGCCGAGATCAACCAGAAGATCGCCGGGCTGCAGGAAGGCTTTGCCTTCGCGATGATGCCGCCGCCGATCCTGGGCCTGGGTAACGGCAACGGCTACCAGATGTTCATCCAGGACCGGGGCAACCTCGGCTACGGCGCGCTGCAGAGCGCGGTGCAGTCGATGCAGGGTGCGGTCGCGCAGACGCCGGGCATGGCGTTCCCGATCACCAGCTACCAGGCCAACGTGCCGCAGCTGGATGCCGAAGTGGACCGGGTCAAGGCCAAGGCGCAGGGCGTGCAGCTCACCGAGCTGTTCGACACCCTGCAGACCTACCTGGGGTCGTCGTACGTCAACGACTTCAACCAGTTCGGTCGTACCTGGCAGGTCATCGCCCAGGCCGACGGGCAGTTCCGTGACAGCGTCGAGGACATCGGCAAGCTGCGTACCCGCAACGACCGTGGCGAGATGGTGCCGATCGGCTCGATGGTCACCGTCAAGGAAACTTTCGGCCCGGACCCGGTGCTGCGCTTCAATGGCTACCCGGCCGCCGACCTGGCCGGTGAAGCCGATCCGCGCATGCTGTCGTCGGCTGAAGCGATGACCAACCTCACCGCCATCGCCGCCAAGGTGCTGCCGGTCGGCATGGCCACCGAATGGACCGACCTGAGCTACCAGCAGGCCACCCAGGGCAAGGCCGCCTTCATCGTGTTCCCGGTGGCCATCCTGCTGGCGTTCCTGGTGCTGGCTGCGCTGTATGAAAGCTGGTCGCTGCCGCTGGCGGTGATCCTGATCGTGCCGATGACCCTGCTGTCGGCGTTGTTCGGCGTGTGGATGACCGGTGGCGACAACAACGTGTTCGTGCAGGTCGGCCTGGTGGTGCTGATGGGCCTGGCGTGCAAGAACGCGATCCTGATCGTCGAGTTCGCCCGGGAGCTGGAGATGGGCGGCAAGGGCATCGTCGAGGCCGCGCTGGAAGCCTGCCGCCTGCGTCTGCGCCCGATCGTGATGACCTCCATCGCCTTCATCGCCGGCACCATCCCGCTGGTGCTCTCGCACGGTGCTGGCGCCGAGGTGCGCTCTGTCACTGGCATCACGGTGTTCGCCGGCATGCTGGGCGTGACCCTGTTCGGCCTGTTCCTGACCCCGGTGTTCTACGTGGCCCTGCGCAAGTTCGTCAGCCGTAACGGCGGCGGGCAGCTGGTGACCCACGGCGAACCCACCATCCACCATTGATTCCATCCCCCGCGAGGTTTCATACATGAATACCGCTACCCAAACGATCGCCCTGGTCACCGGTGCCACCCGCGGCATCGGCCTGGAAACCGTCCGCCAGCTGGCCCAGGCCGGCGTGCATACGCTGCTGGCCGGGCGCAAGCGCGACGTCGCCGTGGCCGAGGCGCTGAAGCTGCAGGCCGAAGGCCTGCCGGTCGAGGCGATCCAGTTGGACGTGGGTGATGCCGCCAGCATCGCCGCCGCCGTGCAGACCGTGACCGAACGTCACGGTCGCCTGGACATCCTGGTCAACAACGCCGGCATCCTGCTCGATGACATCAAGCTGGCCCCGTCGGCGCAGACCCTGCAGACCTGGCGCGATACCTTCGACACCAACGTGTTCGCGGTCATCGCCGTGACCCAGGCGTTCCTGCCGCTGATCACCGCCTCGCCGGCGGGTCGCATCGTCAACGTGTCCAGCATCCTGGGCTCGCTCACCCTGCACAGCCAGCCGGGCTCGCCGATCTATGGCTTCGCCGTGCCGGCCTACAACGCCTCCAAGAGCGCGGTGAATGCCTGGACCGTGCAGCTGGCCTACGAGCTGCGCGACGGCACCACCAAGGTCAACACCGTGCACCCCGGCTACGTCAAAACCGACATGAACGGTGGCGAAGGCGAGATCGAGATCAGCGAAGGCGCGCGCTCCAGCGTGGGCATGGCGCTGATCGGCGCCGACGGCCCGAACGGCAGCTTCACCTACCTGGGCGAGGTGCTGCCATGGTGATCCGCCTGTTGACCGTGGCCGTGACCAGCGCGCTGCTGGCCGGCTGCGTCAGCGTCGGCCCCAACTACCAGGCGCCACCGGCTACGCCGGTGACCCTGCAGGGCGCCGCCGCGCCGGTGTTCACCTCCGCCTCGCCGGTAGCCAGCTGGTGGGCGCAGTTCGATGACCCGGTGCTGGAACAGCTGGTGCACGACGCACTGGGCACCAACCTGGACCTGCGCATTGCGATGGCCCGCGTGCGGGAAGCGCGCGCGGTGTTCGTCGAACAGCGCCTGGACCAGCTGCCGCACGTCACCGCAGGCGGCAGTTACGACCGCCGCAAGCAGCCCGATGCCACCGTGGGCGGCGAGCGTGTCTTCAGCGAAACCTACCAGCTCGGCTTCGACGCCGGCTGGGAGCTGGACCTGTTCGGTCGCCAGCGCCGTGCCGCCGAAGCGGCGCGCGCGGACCTGGGGGCCGAGCAGGACAATCTGGCCGACGCCCAGGTCACCGTGGCCGCCGAAGTGGCGCGCAACTACTTCGAACTGCGTGGCTCGCAGAAGCGCATCGACGTGGCCAAGCGCACCCTGGTCAACCTGCGCGATACCCAGCGCCTGACCGAGGCACGCTGGGAACTGGGTGCCGGCAGCGAGCTGGATGTGCAGAGCAGCCGCGCACGCCTGAAGGCGATCGAGGCCAACATCCCGCTGCTGGAAGTGGCCGAAGTGCAGTCGCGGCACCGCCTGGCGGTATTGCTGGGACAGCGTCCGGATGCGCTGGACGAACTGCTGCAGCCGCGCGAAGTGCCGGCCTACGCCAAGCAGCTGCCGCTGGGTGACACCACCGACCTGCTGCGCCAGCGCGCCGACGTACGCAGTGCCGAACGCCGCCTGGCCGCCGCCACTGCCCGCGTGGGCGTGGCCACGGCCGACCTGTTCCCGCGGATCAGCCTGACCGGCTTCGTTGGCTTCCTGTCCGGCGATGCCAGCGGCCTGGTCAACGGTGCCAACAAGGCGTGGTCCGTGACCCCGTCGATCAGTTGGGCCGCGTTCGATTTCGGCACCGTGAGGGCGCGCCTGCGTGCCAGCAAGGCGCAGGCCGACGGCGTGGCGGCCGAGTATGAGAAGACGGTGTTGCTGGCGCTGGAAGACACCGAGAACGCGCTGACCCGGTATGCCAAGCAGCAGTCGCGGCTGGGCATCGTCGCCGAGCAGGCGCAGGCCGCACGGCGTGCCGAGCAGCTGGCGCAGATCCGCTACCGCGAAGGCTCGGAAGACTTCCTGACCCTGCTGGATGCGCAACGCACCCAGCTGGCGGCGGATGACGCATTGGCGGCGGCCGAATCCACGGTCAACGTCAGCGTGGTGGGGGTATACAAGGCCCTGGGGGGCTGGGGCCAGCAGCAGGAT
>NZ_QAIW01000158.1:13531-18198 GCF_003061285.1 Stenotrophomonas sp. HMWF003
GCCTGGCCGCCCTCACATGTGAGCAGCGTCAGAGTTTGCCGCGATGGCGAGCCGGAAAAGCAGCCATTGGCGGCTTTGCCACTGCCGCTGACATCAATCCAGATGATACAAAACGTCCCTTTTATCGGGGGACGTTTCCATGATCACACCCAACCCATGGCGGGGCGACGCCACGCCCGCGCAGACCGGGCAGGCGGCACTGTCGCCCGGTGCGATCACGCTGCTGGTGCTGGCCGCATTAATGGTGGCGCTTGGCTTTGCCAGGCTTCCCGATACGCTGCTGGACATCGGCGTACTCGTGATCGGCGTCTTCATCGCCGTGGTGGCCAGGATCTGCCAGGCGCGTGACCAGCATCTGGCGGTGTGCCGGCTGTTGCGGGAGTACGCCAGCCAGCGCAGGCGCTGACTCAGTCCCAGTGGTTGGCCTCAGCGCCCTCCTGCCCATCGCGCATGCGCACGATGCAGAACCGGTGCCCGGTGGGGGCTTCCATCACCCACCAGCGTTTGACGAAGCCGATCCGCCGTGCCCCCAGTGCTTCCAGGCGCGACGCCTCGGCATCGATGTCGTCGCTTTCGATATCCAAGTGCACGCGTGAGGCGTGCTCCACCCGTTGCACTTCCACATTCAGCCCGGCCGGTGCGCCCGCCAGGTCCGCGTACTCGGCCCCCTCTTCGCTGTAGGCCGGTTGGGCGCGGTAGCCCAGCGCCGCCGACCAGAAGGCGGCGGCCTCGTCGGCGGGGATGTTGTGGCAATCGATGATGAATCCGGCAAGGCGGCTGCGGTGGGCCATGGTCGGCACCTCCAGAGTGGGAGGGTGCCGGTATCGCACCGCTGGCATCGACGTGGCGTGAGGTAGCCCGGCCCGCGTCGTTTCACGCCACTTCCGCTGCCGCGACGTCCTGGCCGCGCCGCGGCGTGCGGCGTGGCCAGAGGTGGGCGGCTCAGCGCGCCGTCGTTGCCGGGAAGACCAGCTCGGCCTGCACCGGGTAGTGGTCCGACGGCAGCACGCCGCCGGGCGCATCGTCGAGCGTCTGGAAACGGTCGACCTTGAAGCCGCGCACCAGGATCCAGTCCAGTTCCACGGTCGGCTTGCCGGTGAAGTCGTGGAAGGTCAGGCGCGGGCCATCGACCTTGGCAGCCAGTTTGCGGGCATCGCCCAGTGCCGTGGTGAATGCCTGGTAGGTGGTGCTGCCCGGTTCGCTGTTGAAGTCGCCGGTGACCACCACCGGGATGTCCTTGGGCAGCGTGGCCAGGCGCGTGGTGATCAGCTTGGCGCCCAGCACGCGGCGCGGCTCGTCCTCGTCGCGGTAGGGCAGGTGGGTATTTAGCAGGTAGAAGCGCTTGCCGTCGGCCTGGCGCTGGAACAACGCCCAGGTGACCATGCGCGGCATGAGGTTGCCCCAGGTGATGCTGCCTGGCACATCAGGCGTATCGGACAACCAGAAATCGCCCGATTCGATCACGGTGAGCTGCGCGCTGTCGTAGAACACGCCCATGTGTTCATCGCCCGTGCCGCCGCGACGGTCCTTGCCGAACCAGCGGTAGCCGGGCAGGTGTTCAACCAGATAGTCGGCCTGCTTCTGCACCAGCTCCTGGGTGCCGAACACCGCCGGGTGCTGCTCACGCAACAGGCTGACCATCGCATCGCGACGGTCGTCCCAGCGGCGGCCGGGTTCGGTATCCACAGGGGTGCGCACGTTGAATGACATCACCCGCAACGGGGCGGCCGTTTCGGCCAGTGCGTGGCCAGCGGGCAATGACAGGGCCATCAGCGCCAGCAGCGCGGTACGACGAAAACGAGACAACATTGGAATCCCTCCATCCCATGAAAACGTTTCCCCGAAGGGTCGCATGGAACGGGGCCGCGGGGGAATTGCAGCTGTTGGCGGCTGGAGGGGCAGGCAGCGTGCACCTGCCCCGTGCGGCTCAACGCCACAGTGTCACTCGTTGGGCACGTACCACTGCCCGTCCTGGTCGATGTGGTAGACACTGGCTACCTGGCGATTGCCATTTTCGTCCAGATAATACGTAGTGCATCGCTGGTGGTAGACATACTTGGCCACCATGAACGGCACGCACTCGGTGAAATACCCGTCCTGTGCCGAGGCCTCGGCCATGCCAACGGTGCCGCTGGCGGCCAACGTGATTACCAGTGTGGCCATCGCGGCCAAATGCAGTTTCATAAGCATCATCCTTGCTTCTGCAGTGGAAGTGTCACGGCATGGGTAATCCACGCCCACGTAATCCGGTCAGTCTGCCGGGAGATACCAGACGCCATTCTGGTCGATGTAATACACCGATACCCAGATCGATCCGTCCGCCTCTGTATGGGTGACGGTGCAGCGTTGATGGATGGTATGGCGGTCTACTTTGAACGGGACACATTCGGTGGTGGAGGTGCCGGGCAGGCCGGCATTGGCCGTTGTCGCCGTCGCTACGCTACCTGCGATCAATACCATGCTGGCCATCGCGGCCAAGTGCAGTTTCATCAGCATTATCCTTGCTTCTCTGCAGCGCACATGCGCCCGCGTTATTTAGCATGGACGTATGTACCGGGCAATATGCCGTTACCCTCGCGCGGGCGCCCGCTCAGTTCGCCAGCAGGATCCAGCCGATCAGGCTGTTGATCACGATGCCCAGCATCAGTACCCAGACGGTTGACAGCACCGTGTTCGGCCATGACCGCTGCAGGGCCACCTTGAGCCAGCCGGCCTGCACCACCGCATACCAGACCAGCGACAGCACCGACACCGCGATGCCGATCTGGGTGGACAGCGCGCCGGGCAGCCGCACGAACACCATGCTGGTCGACAGCGCCACCGCGAACGGGGCAGTCAGGTAGCACTGCATGAAGAACGGGCGGCGCAGCGATTCACGGGTCATCGGCACCTTCTTGCGCCGCAGCAGGTGCACGCTGCTGATCAGCGGCCACACCGCAAAGGTGATCGAGCGGTACAGCAGCAGGCTTTCCTCATTGCCGAACACCGTGCGCGACAGTTGCCCGGTACCGGTTACCTGCTGGTGCATCAGCAGCTCCACGCCGTGCGCGACCAGCACCGCCAGCATCAGGAACATCGGCGGGCTGATCGCATCGTCGAACTGCTTGTCCAGCTTCTGGGTCAGCTCGGTGTTGACGTACTGCGCCATACGCCGCGGGTGCACGATTACCCGGTACAAGGTGCGCGGAAAGAACAGAAACCAGGTGCAGAGTTCGTACAGAAACTCTTCCAGCGACCGGAGCAGTTTGAGGAAATCCATGGTCAGTGGATGGCGACGGTCAACGTATGCGGTGCCTTCTCGCCGCGACGTGCCTGCGCACGCATCTGGTAAACCTGGATCACATAGGTGCCGGAGGCGGGCAGGGTGCCGGTCCAGCGGCGCGTCTCATCGGTGCTGCCCAGTGCTTCGCCCTGGCCGGGCACCACGCCCGGCGCGTACACGTTGAGATTGGCGTTGGCGCTGCCCGCCAGCGTGACGGTCATGGTCTGGCCGGCGCGTGCGACGACTGTGTAGCGGACGGTGTCGTAGCCGGCAACGGTGCCACGCAGCGTGGCGCTGCTGGTGCCCTTGGCGAACTGCACGGGCGTGGTGGTCACCTTGTCGGCTGCGCCGGCCAGGGCCGGGGTCAGCGCGAGCAGGGCGGTCAACAGAATCGAACGGAAGGGGGCCATGGCAATCTTCGCTGTCCGGGAGGGGATGACCGGAGCATGATCGCCCGCACATCAAGGTGTTGTCGATGACGCCAGGGAGGGTAACCTTGGCGGTTCCCTTCTTGAACGGCAGGCCCCCGATGGATTACCAGCTTGTGATCAAGTTCTGGAGAAAGTCGCTGGACGACGAGGCCTTCCTGGCCACCCTGGAGGCTGAGCTCAGCCAGGTACTGGGCGCGACGGCGGCGCTGGACGGCCACGACATCAGCGCCAAGGAGATCAACCTGTTCATGTTCACCGACGACCCGCGCTCGGTCTTCCGGCGGGCCAAGGACGTGCTGGACCGGCTTGGGGTGCTGCACAGCGTCTCGGCGGCCTACCGGCTGGTCGGCGGCGCGCAGTTCACCTCGGTGTGGCCGCTGCGCATGGCCCGGAAGTTCACCCTGCCGTGAGCGAGCGTCGGGACCGTCACAAGGAGCGTAACGCGTGACCCAGGCTACCCAGGCAATGCTGAAGACGCTGACCGATGCCGTCACCACGGAGTTCGCGGCCGCGGGATTCGTGCTCAAGCGCGGGCGCCATTTCGAGCGCGTCAATGCATCCGGCCGGACCCACCGCTACACGGTGGGGTTGTCGAAACAGAAAGGGTGGTACTCGCTCCACCTCACCCTTGGCCTGCTCGATCGCGGGCTGATGGCGGGGGTGAACGCCGTGCTGGAACAGGCGCTGCGCGACGAGGCATTCGACTACCCGGAAACCTGGCCGCCCGCTCTGGTTGAATCCACGATCAAGGCGCGCGTGTCCAACCCGGTGGTGGCGACGCTGACCGATTGGCGGAGCCTCCGGGATGACGCGGAGACGCTGGAGGCCTTCAACGCACGTTTCGGGATCTGGTTGCGTGCGTTCGACAGCCTCGAGGAGGTGCCGGACTGGCAGGCGCAGCTGTCGACGAGTGTCACGCTGTCGCTGGAGTGGTTTCGCAGCGTCGACACAGCGGAATGGATTGAGGCCAATAC
>NZ_QAIW01000158.1:18208-24260 GCF_003061285.1 Stenotrophomonas sp. HMWF003
CACGACGCGCTGCAGGCGCGCTACCAGGCGCTGCTGGAGCGCGCGCCGCACGCGGAAGAAATGCGGCTGTTCCACAAGCACCTGAGCGCCGTTGCGGGTTGACCCATCGGGTGTGTCGAGGGCAGATTGAGGGACACCGCACCGCCCCCCCACATCATGTGTAACCGCATTCCACCTTCCGGACACCCCGAGGTCAGCCTGCGTCCCCTGGTGCGGGGCGACGCCGACGACTGGTATGCCTGCCTGATGCAACCGGGCGTACTGGAACACACCAGCTGGCAGCTCTCCTCCATGGACGATCTGGCGCCGCTGTTCGACGCGCTGGAAACACCCCGCGCGCCCACCCAGATCCGCATGGCGGTCGTGGACCGCGCCAGTGCCTGGGTGGGCAGCATCGGCTTCCACAGCATCCAGTGGCCGCATGGCACCGCAGAAATCGCCTACGAACTCTGCCCTGCGTATTGGGGGCGTGGGATCGCCAGCGCGCTGTGCCAGTCGGTCAGCCGATGGGCGTTGGCGGCCTTCGGCTGGCATCGCATCCAGGCCTGCGTGCTGGACACCAACGTGGCTTCCGCCGCCGTGCTGCGCCGCTGTGGTTTCCAGCACGAAGGCCGACTACGCCACTTCCGGCAGGTGCGAGGTGTTGCCCGCGACTTCGACGTTTATGGGTTGATCGCGGCCGACGGTGGCATCGCGTCGCGCTGATCCTCGGTATCGCTGCGTTCGGCGCGGCAGGAAAAACAGCCGCGCCCGGCGTTGTGCAGGTGGACCTGATGCACGTGGGGATCATCGAACAGCTGGTCCAGCGCTGCGGCTACCTCGCTGCCTTCGCAGATCTGCCCGCTGAGCATGAACGCACGTGCGTCGTAGGCGCGTACCGACATCTGCCGGCGGTGCACGTAGGGCGGCACCACGCCGGGTGGCAATATGCAGCGTACTGCCTGCCGCCGGATGAACACCGGTCCGGATGCGCGGTAGGGCGAGCTGGATGCCAGATGCGTGTAGGGAAGCAGCAACAGCTCTTCGCCAACGCGCGCGTCGACGAGGCTGATGCGGCAGGGGAATCCGTGGTCCTGCGTGGCCACGCAGCGCACGATCCCGCGCGCTGCGAGGTCGCTGTCATCCGTCTCAAAGAGGGGTTCGAATGGGCGGTGGTCAAGGCCGCTCAGATGCCAACGGTGCATGGGGGTCTCCTGATGTGCGCCCATCCTGATGCGATGCGGTGGGCGCTGCTCGCCATCTTCGGACGCCACACCATCGGGCTGCGCGGCCCGGTGCTTTCGGCGCCGGCGGAGCCGCCGCGTTTCCTGCCTTCGTCGGCAGCGTGCACACTACGACGTATCGACCGCCTTCTTCGCATGCAGGGACCGCCATGTTCTACCAGACCGATATCCGCGAGCTCCAGCCGGGCCTCACCCCATTTCCTGCCGACGTATTCGTTCCGGGGCAGGCCTGGCTGGCGGCGCATTTACTGCCGCTGATCTCCATGGACCTGGGCATTCTGCGTCCGGAACTGGCGGGTACCGTGGCCACGATGCTGTGCCCGGTCGAGCCCTATGAAGGATGCCTCGGCGAAGAGACCGAGGCGCATCACAACGCGTGCATCGGCACCAACTGGATCGCGTTCGAGCTGACGAGCGACAACCGTATGCGTTTCCTTGGCGAAGAAGGCTACTTCCTGGGGGACAAGGTGCAGGACCCGGAACTGGTGGAGCACATCGGCGAAATGCGCGACAGCTACGCAAGGGCGAAGGCCTACTTCAAGGAGCATGGGCGCTTGGCCAGCTATTCGCACTTTGGTGACGGCGGGCCGAACGAGCAGGCCTACCTGGACACGCTCGGCGGACAGATCTCCGACGGGAACTGGACCGAGACCGCGCCCATCCCCTCTGCGTTCGAGCTGTGGCTGGATCCGCTGATGTACGAACGTGACCAAGCGGCCGATGCAGAGAATGTGCGGATCACCCGAGCGGGCAGGCCGTTCTTCGCGGCCGCCACGGTTGCCGGCTACAACTGGTGTGCCACCGGCGCCGATGCCATCGTGATGCTGTACGAGCCGGACAGCCGCACTGTGTTGTTCTCGTTTGATTGGACCTGATGGAGGGCGTGCGGGGTGTTCACCACGCGCCGGAAGCAACAGGCCTGCATCGCGGGTGGCGCTGTTGTCCTAGAATCGCCCTATGGACCTACAGAATCGATACCGAGGCGCTTTGCTCGGCTTGGCCGCAGGCGACGCCGTTGGCACCACGCTGGAGTTCAAGCCACGCGGCAGCTTCGAACCGTTGACCGACATGGTGGGCGGCGGACCCTTCGACCTGGAGCCAGGACAGTGGACGGACGACACGTCCATGGCCTTGTGCCTGGCCGAGAGCCTGATCCGCTGCGACGCGTTCGATCCGCGGGATCAGATGAACCGCTACGCCAATTGGTATCAGCATGGCTACTGGAGCTCGACGGGCACCTGCTTCGATATCGGCGTGGCAACACGCGGGGCGATCCACACCTACCTCGTGACCGGGGACCCTCTGGCAGGCAATACCGACCCCGATAGCGCCGGCAATGGATCGATCATGCGCCTGGCGCCCGTGGCCCTTCGGTTTGCCGGGAAGCCGGAGCTTCAGGCCATGGCCGTGCTGAGTTCCCGTACGACGCACGCGGCGGGGGAGTGTCTGGACGCGTGCCGCCTGCTGGCCGTGGCGCTTGAACGCGCGCTGGCGGGGTACGACAAGTCGGAGGTGTTGGACCTGGCCGCCATCGAGGTCTCCAGCCAGCGTCTGCGCGACATCGCCGCCGGCGGATACCGGAGCGCCAAGCGCGACCAGGTACGTGGCACGGGCTACGTCGTGGACAGCCTGGAAGCCGCGTTGTGGTGCTTCCACCGGCACGACACCTTCGCTGGTGCGGTGCTGGAGGCTGCGAACCTCGGTGACGATGCGGATACCACTGCAGCGGTTGTCGGTCAGCTGGCGGGTGCCTTCTACGGCGTGGCCGGCATCCCAACGGATTGGCTCGCCCGTGTCCACCGGGGAGAAGAGATCGCGGCATTGGCGGATGGCCTGCTGCAGCGCAATCTTGCCGAGGCATAGGCTGGCTGCGCACAGCCCATGCCGGAAATTAAAAAGCCCGGGAACCCTTATTGTGTAAGGATTCCCGGGCTTCTTCGGATTCTTTCGAACCCGTCATTGGTGGAGGTGGGCGGAATTGAACCGCCGTCCGAAGGCACTCCATCCCCGGTACTACATGCTTAGCTCGCCGTTGAATCTCGCCCTGTGGCAGCACGGCGTGCAAAGCGCACCCCAGGACCAGCCTGCTTTAGTTAAGTCGTGACTGACAGGCAGCCATCACAACCGGTTCCGTGATAATGACCCTACATCTACGAGCACGGGCACAAGTAGGTTCGGGGGTTCGCCTTAGGCGGCTGTAGAACTAAAGCAACTGCTGCTGTTTAGGCGGCGATTGCGAAGTCCGAACCGTAGTTGTCGTCGTTGGCAACTAAAAGTTTGCTGCTGGATTAACGAGGAAAGCTGCCCCCTCGGCATGCACCAAGTAACTTCACAACCCCCGTCGAAACCAATGCACCCCCGGTTTCTTCAAGAACCGCAAGACATCTGGCGACCCAGACGCTACTTGACGGGGCCAATGCTACTCCACTCCAGCTGAACAGTCACGCGAGCGCTTCCGCGCGCGCGGAAGCGGCCTTACAGGTAGGTCCCTTCGCTATGCAGCAGTTGGCGGATGCTGCGGAACAGCTGTAGCGCTTCGGCCTGCTGGGCCTCGGTCATGCGGGCCTGGAACGTGGCCACCTGGTTGGCGAACTGGTGGTCCTCGATTGGAAGCCCCTGGTCGTGCGCCGCCAGCGCGTAGGCGTAGGCCTTCACGTCGTCCTGCTCGACGCCCGTGCCGTGCTCGTGCAGCGCGCCGAGCTGCGCCAGACCCGGCGGGTGGCCCAGTTCGGCGGCGATCAAGGTGTAATGCGCGCCCTTGGCCAGGTCCCGTGGCACGACGTCGCCGCGGCCATACAGGTACTGGTCGGCCAGGTAGAACACCGCATGGGCGCGGCGCTCCTTCCCGATCGCCTCCAGCCAGCGCTCGGCCTGCACCGGATCGGGGTCGACGCCCAGCCCGGCGAGGTAGGCGATGGCCAGCTGTTCCTGTGCGAGTGCGTCGCCCGCCTCGGCCGCCTTCACGTACCACCGCGCCGCTTCGGGAAGGTCGACCGCGATGCATTGGGCGCCGGCGGGGTAGCGGTTGTAGCGGTTGATGGGGCCGCCGATGGCGTGGATGTCACCCAGCCGGCGCATCGCCTCCGCATTGCCCTGCGCCGCGGCCTGGCGGTACAGGGTGATCGCGCGGGTCAGGTCGGGCGGCGTACCCCGTCCGAACAGATGGGCCTCGGCCAGGCTGGACTGGGCGGCGGGAAGCCCCTGGTGCGCCGAACGCTGGGCCGTGTCTCTCATGCTGGCGGCGTCATCGGGGATTTCCATGCGGTCGTCCCCGATGCGTCGGCGGTCCGCTTCGTCGGCCGTGCAGGCGTGCATCGCGGGGATGGCTGCGGGCCTGGCGGCCGTCGCCGCGGTCGCCGTGGCGGCCAACGCACCGAACAACAGCAGTGGGGTCAACGTGCGGATCGTGAATGCCCTTTGCGGCATGGGGTGCATCCCGAAGGGCCACCGGTAGTACGTACAGCGCCTGCCGTTGCCGGGGGCGTGGTCTGGCTCAGGCCGACGCGGTGCGCCGGCTGCGCCACCCGAGCCACAGGCCGGCCAGCAGGCAGGCGGCGATGATCGCGATGGACAGGGGCAGGTGGAAGCTGCGCTCCCCGGCCACGGCGAAGCCGGCGTGGATGAGGAAGGTGGCGATTCCGAGTGCCGCGCAGGTCCGCGCGTACATCCGCGCCTGCGGGCTGCCCAGCACGACGTGCCGATACCCGAGCAGCAGCACCGGCAGGGCCAGCAGGTTGAACAGCAGGTAGCCCTGCACGCCGCCCGGCAGGTGGAACAGGTCCCACTCATGCCAGTAGGCGGCGTCGATCTGGTGCGCGATCAGGGCCAGCAGCGTGGCGAAGTAACTCTTTTCCATGGGGCACCGGCAGGGGTCCGTTCCTGTCTTGTCTGCTTGCCGAGCTGGTTCAGCGCTTGCCTTCGCGCTGGCGCTTGCTGTCGGCCTGGTGCTTGGCCTTCAGCTTGCGCTGGTGGTTCTGCTCGTTGCGCTGGGAAATGGCCTGCTTGCGGGCTTCCGGCTGGACCTGCGCCATCAGCGCGTCCACGCGCGCGATCAGGCGGCGGTGTTCCAGGGTGTCGAAGGTCTGCTTTTCCGACGCGTCACGCTTGGCATTGCGACCCAGGTAGGTCAGCACCTTGAGCAGGGCGGCCGGATCCATCGCACGGGTCAGCTCGGCGAAGATCGATTCATAGGCGGCGATATCGGCCTTGATTTCGTCGATCGGGTCCGCGCCCGCGGTGGTTTCCTGGGGGATTTCCTGTGTCACGCAACGCTCCAGCCTGGGTAATAAGCGGGGATTCTGACACTTGTGGGTGCGCTGCGGGAAAATGCAGTGCGCACGGCGCCCGGCCGGGTGCGCTCAGGCGCTGGCCAGCCGCTTGCGCAGGTAGGTTCGGTGATGCCCGGGCGGGAAGTCCTCCAGCCGCCCGAAGACCTCATAGCCTTGCTTGAGGTAGAAGCCCTCGGCCTGCCACGAGAACGTATCAAGCATGACCGAATGGGCTCCCATCGCGGCCGCCTGCTGCTCGGCATCGGCGAGCAGGGTCTGGCCCAGCCGACGGCCGCGTTGGCTGGCGTCCACCCACAGGGCGTGCACCATCAGCCAGCCGCCGTAGACATCGGCCACCAGGCCGGCACAGGGCTGCCCGTCCGCGTCGCGGATCACCCGATGCAGGGGCTGGTCGTCCAGTGCACTGCCGCAGGCGGCGTCGTTGAACGCGCGCAGCCCCGCGAACACCGCCGCCGCGTCGTCGGCCGTGGCCGGTTCGATACGGGGTGGCGGGGCAGGGGCGGTCACGCGTCGCGGTTGTGGCGGCGCATGGTGCGGGAC
>NZ_QAIW01000158.1:24270-24586 GCF_003061285.1 Stenotrophomonas sp. HMWF003
AGCTTGATCTTGTTCTTGCTCCAGTACATGGCCGTCGGCACGATCGTGTACCCGTCGCGCTGGACCCGGCCGATCAGCTTGTCGATCTCGCTGCGATGCAGGAGCAGCTTGCGCTCGCGGCGGTCGTTGGCCACCACGTGGGTGGAGGCCTGGATCAACGGGGTGATCTGCGCCCCGATCAGGAAGATCTCGCCGTCACGCACGTAGGCGTATGCATCGACGATGTTGCCGCGCCCGGCGCGGATCGACTTGACCTCCCAGCCCTGAAGGGCCAGGCCGGCCTCGAAGCGATCTTCGATGTGGTACTCGTGGCGGG
>NZ_QAIW01000158.1:24664-27116 GCF_003061285.1 Stenotrophomonas sp. HMWF003
TTGGCCGTCGCGCTCTTTGCTTTATCCTTGCCGCTGTTCTTGCTCATGTCCGTATTGTCTCCGATTCGGGCCTCCCCGGTCGATTCATCAGCAATCAGTAATCGAAATGCCAACTATCCGCCGTAGTGCCCTGGTCGAACATTCGGCTGCCCGCATGTTTGACCTGGTCAATGATATCGATGCCTATCCGCGCCGCTTCCGCTGGTGTTCGGCTGCGCAGATCCTGGAATCCGGACCGGACCGCCTGGTGGCGCGCCTGGACCTGGGGTTGGGCGCGTTCTCGACCTGGTTCATGACCGAAAACACCCTGCAGCGCCCAAGCAGCATTGATATGCAGCTGCGCGACGGGCCGTTCAAGCGCCTGCACGGGCGCTGGGAATTCCATGCGTTGGCCGAGGATGCCTGCAAGGTAAGCCTGACCCTGGAGTTCGAACCCACCTCGCGCCTGCTGGGGCCGGCGCTGGCGCTGGGCTTCCAGGGCCTGGCCGACCGCATGGTCAATGACTTCGTCAGCGTCGCCGATGCGCAGGACTGAGCCGTGATTGCGGTGGAGGTGGTGCTGGCCTGGCCAGACCGGGTGCTGTCGCGACCGCTGCAGTTGCCCGCGACGGCCACGGTGGGCGAGGCCATCGCTGCCGCTGCGCTGGAGGGTAGTGCGCTGTGCCCGGCGGTGGCCGTGCATGGGGTGCTGGCGCAACCGACCCAGCTGCTCCGCGATGGAGACCGGGTCGAGCTGCTGCGCCCGCTGCTGGCCGACCCCAAGGACAACCGCCGCCGGCGCGCCCGCGCCAGCAGCTGACGCCGGGTCAGGTTGGCTCAGCGGCCGCGCTTCTTCTTGTCCTTGGCCAGGTTGCGGCCGAACTGGCGCACGCTGGACTTGGCAAGCTCGGCATCCCGGTTGGGGAAGTACTCGCCGTCCCAGCGGGTGACCTGGTCATTCTCGAAGTAGACCGTGAAGTTCTTCACTTCGGTCTGGCCGAGGCGGTTGACCCGCTCGCTGGCGGTGTAGTCCCAGCGCTGGGCGTGGAACGGGTCCGGGATCGAGGGGGTGCCGAGCAGAGCGTTGACCTGCTGCTTGCTCTGGCCCACCTGCAGCTGACCGACGGCCTGCTCCCGGATCAGGTTGCCCTGATAGATGGGTTGCTTATAGATGATGCCGCAGCCCGTGGTGGACAGGGCAACGGCGGCGACCAGCAGGAGATTGCGCATCGGGAATGGCGTTTGGGGAAATCCAGTCGATGATACACTCACGACGCGTCGCCGCGACCCAATCCGAGGCAGCTGGCGCTAAATCGCCAATGAACGGAGAACTATGGAAACCCACGACCTGCGCAAAGTCGGCCTGAAGGTGACCCATCCGCGGATGCGGATCCTGGCGTTGCTTGAGCAGCGCAATGCCCAGAATCATCAGCACCACATGACCGCCGAAGACATCTACCGCCAGCTCCTGGAGCACGGTGACGAGATCGGCCTGGCCACGGTCTACCGGGTGCTGACCCAGTTCGAGGCCGCCGGCCTGGTGCTGAAGCACAACTTCGAGGGCGGCCAGGCCGTCTACGAGCTGGACCGCGGCGGCCACCACGACCACATGGTGGACGTGGACAGCGGCAAGATCATCGAATTTGAAAGCCACGAAATCGAGGAGCTGCAGCGCAAGATCGCGGCTGACCACGGTTACGAGCTGGAAGAGCACTCGCTGGTGCTGTACGTGCGCAAGAAGCGCAAGTAACGGCCCGTTGGGCGGCCGTGGGGCCACCCTTGCCAGGCACAGTGCGTGATCGAACCCCGGGCCCTGGCCCGGGGTTTTTCGTTGCTGGCCCGGGGTTTTTCGTTGTCAGCGCGGTGCCACCGGCTGCGCCCCGGGAAGCAGTACCTGCAGGTCCACCGCCTCGGCCATCGCCCGGTTGCCCGCGTCGCCCGGGTGCAGGTGGTCGCCGGAGTCGTAGGCCGCCGCGATCCGTGAGGGATCGGCCGGGTCACGCAGGGCCGCGTCCAGGTCGATCACCGCATCGAACGGGCTGTCCGTGCGCAGCCAGTCGTTGAGCTGCTGGCGCAGGGCGTCCTTGTCAGGCTGGTAGTAGTCGTCCAACGGCGTGCCGGGCAGGGCGCCGGCGAAGGGCGGCAGGGTCGCGCCCAGGATGCGCAGCCCCCGGCGGTGGGCCTGTTCGACCAGCGTGCGGTAGCCCGCCTGCAGCTCGGCCAGGCCGGGCCGGGCCTGGTCGCGGGCAAACGCGGTACCCGGCCAGGCGATGTCGTTGATGCCGATCAGCACGATCACGCTGGCAACGCCGGGCACGTCCAGTACGTCGCGCTGGAAGCGGGTTGTGGCCGCATCGCCCATGCCGCCGCGCAGCAGCCGTCCGCCGGAAATGCCGGCGTTGACCACCGCCACGCCCCGCGGGGCCAGCCGTGCGGCCAGGTGGTCGGTCCAGCGCTGGTCGCGGTCCAGGCT
>NZ_QAIW01000158.1:27137-27357 GCF_003061285.1 Stenotrophomonas sp. HMWF003
GCCGATCACCACCACGCTGCGGGCAGCGGCGGAGGCCTGCACCTCGATTCCGGTCACGAACAGGCGCGCGGTGGTGGTGGACGCCGTGTCCATCCGCGGCGCCCGGGTCTGGTCGCCGGCCCCGATCAACGCGGTTTGCCGGCCGTCCCAATGGAACGTGCGCAGCGGGGTATGCGCGGGAACGTAGACGCTGACCTGCACGGTCTGGAGGTCGCGGGTG
>NZ_QAIW01000159.1:0-2874 GCF_003061285.1 Stenotrophomonas sp. HMWF003
GCGCACCCTGCAGCTGGCCGGTCTGCGCGGACGGCGGTGCGTCGCCAGGCGGGGTCTTCGCCCCACCGGGCAGCGGCAAGGCCAACGTAATCAACAGTGCCAGCGAGATCGATCTGCGCATCGCGGTTGTCCTGGTGGGCAGGGCTGTCTGGCTGGAGCATAACCGCACGCACGAATCGGGACGACGGTACTGGTGCGTTCGCGCGCCCGCGGTCAAGAATGGTCCTCCAACGAGCACGGCGGAGTGCATTCATGGACGGAAAGCAATGGTGGGGCTTGGCGCTGGCATGCGCGGCCGGTGCGTTTGCGGCGGCAGCCCCTGCCCAGGCCCAGGTGTACAAGTGCACCGGCAGCAAGGGTGAAACCGTGTACGCGCAGCAGCCGTGCGGCGCCGGCGCCAAGGAGGTCACCGTACGCGCGCACCGGGCGGCCACCCGTACCCCGGGCGAGACCGCAACGCAGGCGGCGGTATTCCGTTCCACGGACCTGTCCGATGCCTCCATTGCCGAGCGCAACTGCATGAACGCAGCGCAGTCGAACATCCAGGGAGCGGCCGATCGGCGCATCCAGACCTACCAGCGGCAGGTGGCCGCGCTGAATCAGCAGCTGGGCCACACCGATGAAGATGCACTGGCCGCGGCCACGCGCGAGGCGGGCGTCCGCGCGCAGGTGGCCAGCCTGGAGCAGTCGATCAGCGCCGAACGCCGCAGTGCGGACAACAGCCTCACCACGGCACAGCAACGCTGTTCCGAGCAGCGGCGGGATCGTGAGGCGAGCATCGAGCGCAAGTACGCACCGGAGCGCGCGCCAAGCGACACCGCCATCGACGGCCTTCGCTAGCGCGGCTTGGCGGCGCCGCATCCGGCAGGCGGCCCGTCAGCGCGTGACGGGTCCCGCTGGCTGGCGCGGCTTGTACTGGCATCGCGGATAGCCCGAGCAGGACTGGAAGCTGCCGTAGGCACCCGTGCGCTGCACGATCACCCCGCCATCGCAGGCCGGGCAGGGCTGTTCCTGGATTGCCTTGCCATCCAGCGCTGTTACCTGCACCGCGCCGTCCTGCACCAGTTCGGTGAGGAACGCCGAGCGCCGGCCGCGCACGCTGAACATCGCCACCGTGCGCCGCGCGCGGGTCAGGGCCACGTAGAACAGGCGGCGCTCTTCACCCAGCGGCCAGGTGTCGGCGTGGGGCATGGCCAGCGCCAGCACCGGGTCGTCGGCGCGGGTGTTGGGGAAGCTGCGCTCCAGCATGGCCGGCAGGATCACCACATCGGCTTCGGCGCCCTTGGCCCGGTGCGCGGTCAAGAAGCGCACCTCCAGCTGCTGGCCAAAGCGCGCCTGCCAATCGGGCGGCACGAGGGCGCGGTCGGCGTTGTACCGGCCCAGCACGAACACCGACAGCTTGCCGCTGCGTCCCGGTGCGCGCTCGCCACTGAGCAGCTGGCGCTGCAGCTGCTGCAGGTACTGGCCCACGGCATCGCGCAGCTGGTCGCGGTTGGCGACCTGGAAAGCCTGCAGTGCCGGTCCCTGCGCAGGGGTCTGCGACCGCACCTGCTTGCCGATCTGCGCCGGGTTCCGGCTGATGAAGCGGCTGGACACATCGCACAGCGCCTGCGGGCAGCGGAAGGTCTGCTCCAGCTTCAGCACCTGGCCGTGCCCGAACCAGTCCACGAAACCGGTCATCACCGACACATCCGCGCCGGCGAACCGGTTGATCGACTGCCAGTCGTCGCCCACCGCGAACAGGTGCCGGCCCGGCGCCTGCACCAGCGCCCGGCACAGACGCGCACGGGCGCGCGAGGCGTCCTGGAATTCATCGGCCATCACCAGCTGGTAGGGCGATGCATGACGCCCACTTTCCAGCAGCTCGGCGGCCTGGTTGAGCATGTCCTCGAAGTCGATGGCATGCTCGGCCGCCAGCGCGTCGTCCCACGCCTGCAGGATCGGCGCGGCCAGCGCCAGGAACAGGCGATGCCGGTGCTTGAACTGGTCCTCGGGCATCGCACGCAGGCGCTGCGCCATGTCCTCCACGTCCAGCCCGTTGCTCTTTGCATGGCTGATGAAGGTGCGCACCAGCCCGATCAGCTCGGCATCGGGCATGGGCCGCGCGCCACTCTCGGGCAGCGCGCGGTCGGGGTTGGGGTCCAGCAGCACCCCGTGCCTGCCCAGCGCCTGGCCGAGCAGGTCGAACAGCGCGCCGCTGCGCAACGCGGCCGAACCGGTGTGAAGCGTGTCGGCGCGGTCGCGTGTGGTGGCGTCCTGCGTGCCGCTGCGATGTTCGTGCCGCAGTGGAGTACCGGCGTAGTGGAAGCTCGCAGCGCCGGCCACGTGGCGATCGGTGCCGGGGTCGAAATGATCACCGCGTTCGTAGCGGTAGCCCACCCCGTTGTAAAACAGCCAGTCGGCCACCAGGCAGGCCTCGATGTCCTGCACGCGCTCGCCGTTGAGGCTGTGCACGTAGCCGCGTCCATCGGCCTCCCAGCCATCGGCGACGGGCGCGCTGCCCTGCGTGACCAGATCGCGCCCGAACACCAGCCGGAACAGGTCCCACTGGGTCCGGAACGCGTGCGAGCGGTCCTTGAGCTGGTCCACCAGGTCGGCCAGCCGCTCCAGGCCCTGGCCGGCGTCCACCGCCCAGTCGGGCACGTTCGGGAACCTCCCGGTGGCCTGGCCGATGATCTGCCGGCCCAGCGCGTGGAAGGTGCGCGCCTGCACGCCATCGCCGTCCAGTCCCAGCCGTTGGAAGGCCTGGTCGGCCCGCTGCTGCAGTTCGCTGGCAGCCTCCTTGTTGAAGGCCAGCATCACGATCTGCTCGGCGGCCACCAGGCCACGGTCCACGGCATAGGCCGCCTTGGCCACCATCGTGGCGGTCTTGCC
>NZ_QAIW01000159.1:2893-6698 GCF_003061285.1 Stenotrophomonas sp. HMWF003
GTGGGCGCTGTTCCACGCTGTCCAGCAGGGATGCGGCCGCAGCGCCTTCGCGCTGGACGTGGGCTGCGTTGCGGGCCGCCCAGAATGCGGGCCAGTCGCTGGACCAGCGGCTGAGGTCGTCTTCGATCCGCGACGCCTCGCCGGGCAGGCGGCTGCGCAGGTCCGGATCGTCGAACACCGCCCACAGCGCATCATCATCCAGCGCCAGCACCGGGCGCCGCTGCAGCAGGGCCTGCTGGTGTTCGGTGGTGAACCAGCGGTGCTGGTGGTCGGCCTGCGCCAATGCGGCATCAGCCTCGTCCAGCCAGTCGCCAATGCGCACCAGCGCGTCGCGCATGGCCTGCACCGGGTGGTCGGCGGCATCGGGGGCCAGGCGCTGCGCAAGCGCGGCCTGCAGTGGGCCAAGCTGCGCATTGGGCAGCCCGTCCACCTGCACCGTTGCATCGTCGGCATACAGGGTCAGCCCGGTCCAGAACAGGCCGCGCTTGAACGCTATGGACGTGGCACGCAGCGGCGCCCGGTGCAGGTGCCCGTCAACCTCCAGCGTGATCTGTGATGCGCCCAGCTGCAGCCGCCACGCGGGCGACTGTGTGATGCGTCGTCCCTGCGGCGAGGGCTCCCAGTACTGCGTCATTCCGCCAACGCCTCAACCCACTACGCGAAGCAGCAGACCATACCCGATCAGCACCACGCCCAGCAGGGGAATGGCAACCAGCGAGGCGATCGACCAGCGCAGGGCCTTGCGCGAGGCGGTGGTGGCCAGGGCCATGTTGCCGGCCAGCCGATGCGAGCCCACGCGGTTGGCGTGGATCGTGGCGACGATGCCGAACGGCGGGAACCCGCAGATGATGCTGATCACCGCGAGCGCCATGTGGTCCTTGGGCGCGTTGGCCGGTGGCGTAGCCGTGTTCATTGCACCATCCATGTTCGAAGGGCCCGGGAGTTTACCCGGGCGCCTTGTTGTTGCGCAGCCTGGAGATCAGCCCTCGCAGGCCACCGCGCTGCGCGAACGCCGGTCCACCAGCACCGCAACGCCCCACAACAGCAGGCCGCCCAGCGCCGTTGCGGCACCGACGTAACCGGTGGTTGCCGGGCTGAAACCGGCGCCGATGGCCATGCCACCGAACCACGGGCCCAGTGCATTGGCAGTATTGAATGCGGCATGGTTGGACGCGGCCGCCAGCGTCTGCGCTTCGCCGGCGACGTCCATCAGGCGGGTCTGCAGCACCGCGGCCAGGGCGCCCATGGTGCCCACGGCGATGATCATCGGGAAAATGGTCCACACCGACTGCGCCGCCAACGGGTAGGCCAGCAGCACCACGATCGACCACACCAGCACCAGCGCCGCCGCACGGAAGTGGAAGCGGTCCACCAGCCAGCCACCGGCAACGTTGCCGATGATCGCGCCGATGCCGAAGATGCCCACCGCCAGCGGCATCCAGGATTCGGCCAGGCCGGTTACCTGCACCAGCGTCGGCGCCAGGTAGGTGAACACGCAGAACATGCCGGCAAAGCCCACCGAGCCGATCGCCAGCGCCAGCCACACCTGGGTGCGGTTGAACGCGCGCAGTTCGCGCATCGGCGAGGTACGCACTTCATCGGGGTCGGGCAGCAGGTAGCGCGCAATCATCACCACGGTGGCGATGGCCAGCACGCTGACCAGCGCGAAGGCGGTGCGCCAGCTGAACTGCTGGCCCAGCCAGGTGGTGAGCGGGTTGCCGATCAGGATCGCCACCGACAGGCCCAGCAACACCTTGGACATCGCCGCGCCGCGCTGTGCCGGCGGGCTGATGGCCGCCGCGACCAGCATCGCCACGCCGAAATAGGCGCCGTGCGGCAGGCCGGCCACGAACCGGGCCACCAGCATGGTGCTGTAGTTGGGGGCCAGCGCGCTGGCCAGGTTGCCCACCGCATAGAAGCCCATCAGCCCCAGCAGCAGCGTGCGCCGCGCATACCCGGCGCCGGCGAAGGCCAGTACCGGTGCACCTACCACCACGCCAATGGCATAGGCACTGATCAGGTGGCCCACCTGGGTTTCGCTGATCGACAGGCCGCGGCTGATCTCCAGCATCAGGCCCATGCTGGCGAACTCACTGGTGCCGATGGCGAACCCGCCCAGCGACAGCGCCAGCAGGATGAAGGTGCGCTCGCGCGGGGACAGGCGCGAGGCCAGGGGGGCAATCGAAAGGCTCATGCGAGTGCGTTGGCAGGTGCGTTGCAACGGGGAGCCGGGCATTGTACTGCTGCAGCGCAGCAATGCGTCGCTTGCGCGGTGCCGCCGGGTAGGATGCTGTGATGCGCCGTGGACGCCACGCGCGCTCGGGGCAAAAATGTGAGGCGACGCACGTGCTGTCTCGCTGGATCGTGCGACAATTTATTTCCCTGTACCCCCGATGTGGCGGGTGCGACTGCACGGGGCCCAGGCCGCCCCATCGAGGAACGCAATGCACACAGGTTCTGGCTTCCCCAGTGTGGTCGGCTTTGACCTGCCTGGCCTGCAGGACGGGCCCGCCCCGTCGCGGGTGATCGTCAGTGCGTTGCTCGACACCACGCCGGGCGATGACTGGATGCGGGTCCTGGATCGCATGGCCTGGCCTGCACTGCGGCTGGACCACGGGGTCGAACAGCTGCGACTGGTCGGGCAGGGCATCCACTTCGTCGGGGATATCCGGGATGGGCGCGGGTTGTCGGCCGCCGTGCGCGAGCTGTTCGACCTGGTAACGTCCAAGGTGCTGTCCGCGCGCATGGCCGCGCTGGAGCATCCGGCGGACGACCTGGCACTGGCCGCCCCGCCGTCGGTGCCGCTGCTGGTCTCGCATGATCCGCGCATGGCCGATGTCGCCGCATTGTTGGCCCTGCCCGCGCTGCCGGCCCTGCTGGAACTGGCCAGCCGCCTGACCGGCATGCGCTTCGTCGCGGTCGCGCGGGTCACCGCCGAACGCTGGACGGCGTGCGCCGTGCACGACCTGCTGGGCTTCGGGCTGCAGCCGGGGCAGGACCTGGTGCTGGAAACCACCATCTGCGACGAGATCCGCCAGCACCACCAGACGGTGCAGTTCGACCACGCCAGTGCCGACCCCGTGTTCGCCACGCACCCCACGCCGGCGATGTACGGCTTCGAAAGCTACCTGTCGGTGCCCATGTTCCGGCGCGACGGCAGCCTGTTCGGCACGGTGTGTGCGCTTGACCCCCACCCGTCGCAGCTGGACGCGGTGAGCGTGCGGTGCTTTGAAGTGCTGGCGGCATGGATCGGCGCGCAGCTGGAGCTGGAAGATGCGCAGGGCAACATCGACGGCCAGGCCCCGCAGACGGTGCGCGCGGCATTGGCCGCGGTTGCCGAACAGGCGGCGCGTATTGCCGCGAGCGCGGCGCCCACGTCAGCGTTGCACGACACCGCGCAGCGCATCGAAGCGTTGAGTCGTCTGGAGCGCTGAGTCCACTGGCGTAGCGTTCAGTCCTTGAATCGCACCGAGCGGGCGATCGCCTCGACCGCCTCGTACGTCTTGGCGTCGCTGTCGGGTGGAAACATCGCTACCAGGCGCACATAGCGTCGTCCCGGCCACAGCGCCAGATAGTGCACGTACCGACCACCGTCAGGCAGGCTGCCGGTCACCCGCTCGCCTTCGATACCGCCAAAGGCCACCGCTTCCCGCGCAAGGGGGGTGCCCTGCTGGATCTCGCGGGTGCCGCCGATCAACACCCGCGACAGTCTGGACAGATCATCCGAGCCGACCGGCAGGGACAGCTGCGAGGCGATGATCACCCGCGGCTGACGCCCGTCCGGGTCCACATCGCGTTCGCCCGC
>NZ_QAIW01000159.1:6708-7306 GCF_003061285.1 Stenotrophomonas sp. HMWF003
GCCGTGGCATGGAAGGGCAGGGCCGCCAGCGCTTCTTCCAGGCTGGCGGGGCTGCCCAGCGTCACCGACGACAGCGATGCCAACGCAGCGGGCTCTGCCAGGGCATGCGCCGTGGGCGCCTGTACGGTCACCAGTACCGTGCGGTGGCCCTGATACAGCGCGACCCATTTGTCGAACACACGTCCATGCGCAGCCTGACGACCGACCGCCACGGGCACCGCGATGCCGTCGGCGACGATGGCGTGCAGGCGATCGACCTCCACCCCTTGGGTGGCAAAGTGCTGGCGTGCACTGGGCAGATCGTTGAACAGCGTGGCAACGACCGGCGCGCTGTCGGCCGGCAGTTCGGCGACCAGGATGCTGGCCTGGCCATCGGCAGTGACGAACCCGGCGAAGTTGGGGGCAGGCAGGAAGCCGACCGGTGGCGCCATGCGGACCAGCGAGCCGGGCACCGGTTGAACCGGTGGCGCGGGGGGCGCCTTGCATCCGACCAGCAACGGGAGCAGGCAGCAGGTGGCGGCACGCAGAGCGCGGCGAAGAAACGCAAGCATCGGAAGCCTCATTGCAGAAGTGCCGGCTCGGCGAGTCCGCCGACGGG
>NZ_QAIW01000159.1:7316-14654 GCF_003061285.1 Stenotrophomonas sp. HMWF003
TCTCCGCGTCGACCCGGGCAAAGCGCGGGCGGCGCACGCCGTCCACCTCCACCTGTGCGCAGAACATCGCGAACGGGCGCACCCACAGCCCCACGTCGGAATCGCGCGGGCGGTACAGCACCAGCGGCTCCAGGGTTTCGCTGTGGCGCACCACGCCCAGCACGTCGTAGTTGCCGCCCTTGAAATGGCGGTAGTGGCCCAGGGGCAGGGTGGGCAGCGGCGCAAGATCGGACATGGTGGCGTGGGCAGGTGGTAAACGAGGGCCGCGAAGTATCGCACTGGCGCGGTGTGGCGACGTGGGTGCGCTGCCCGCCCTGCGCTGCTGCCCGATCACGGCCCAACGCGTAGAATGGCGGCATTGCCGTTGTCGGCCGCCTTGGATCCGCGCGCCCATGCCGCCAGCCTCCCTGTCCAGGAAATCCCCGTTGCTTGCCGCCGAAGCGCATGCGGAGGGCTTCGTGCAGGTGCGCGAAGCACGCCGCTCGGAGCTGGTGGAAGATTACGTGGAGCTCATCGCCGACCTGATTGCTGACGGCCGCGAGGCGCGCCAGGTGGATATCGCCACCCGGCTCGGCGTGGCGCAGCCGACCGTGGCCAAGGCGCTGAAGCGTCTCGTCAAGGAGGGCTGGGCGGTGCAGCGGCCGTATCGGGGCGTGTTCCTGACCCCGGCCGGCGAGGCGCTCGCGGTGGAGATGCGCGCGCGGCACCAGACCGTGGAGAAGTTTCTGCTGGCGCTGGGCGTGGACGCCGATTCGGCGCGACGCGACGCCGAAGGCATCGAGCACCATGTGAGCGAAGCGACCCTGGCCGCGTTCGAGGCGTTCGTGCGCAAGGCCAACGGCCATGGTTGAGTACCTGCCTGCGCCACCGCCGCTGGGCGTGCCGGTGCACGACCAGGACGAATACTGGATGCGCCACGCGCTGGCCCTGGCCGAGCGTGCCGAGCGCGAGTTCAACGAGATTCCGGTAGGTGCGCTGCTGGTCGGCGCCGACGGCCAGCTGCTGGGCGAAGGCTGGAACCTCAACATCGCCGACCACGACCCCAGCGCGCACGCCGAAATCGTGGCGATGCGCAGGGCGGGCCAGGCAATAAGCAATCACCGGTTGGTCGGCAGCACGCTGTATGTGACGTTGGAGCCGTGCGCGATGTGCGCCATGGCGATCGTGCATGCGCGCGTGGCCCGCGTGGTGTACGCCGCCAGCGACCCCAAGACCGGCGCCTGCGGCAGCGTGTTCGACCTGCTGGGCGACGCGCGCCACAACCATCGGGTCGAGATCCATGGCGGCGTCCTGGCCAAGGATGCCAGCACCCGGCTGACCAACTACTTCCGCGCCAAACGCGGCAAGCCGCCGCTGCTGTTGGAGTAACCGGCGCCATCCACGACGGGGCGACGACGCCGGGGCGGTATCATATCGGCCATTCTCATCCCGGCCGGCGCTGCGGCGCCGTCCCCTGCACAAGGCGTAGACATGGCTGACAACGGCGCAGAAGGCGAACGACTGATCTGGATCGACCTGGAAATGACCGGTCTGGATACCGACAACGACGCGATCATCGAGATCGCCACCGTGGTCACCGACGCGCAGTTGAACGTTCTTGCCGAAGGCCCCGAGTTCGCCATCCACCATCCGGTCGAGCGCCTGGAAGCGATGGACGAATGGAACCGCACCCAGCATCGCCGTTCCGGATTGTGGCAGCGCGTGGTCGACAGCCAGGTCACGCTGGGCCAGGCCGAAGCGCAGACGGTGAATTTCCTGGCGCAGTGGATCAAGGCCGGTGCCTCGCCGATGTGCGGCAACTCGATCTGCCAGGACCGCCGGTTCCTGCACCGCGAAATGCCGCGCCTGGAGAAGTACTTCCACTACCGCAACCTGGACGTGTCCACGGTGAAGGAACTGGCCAAGCGCTGGGCGCCGAGCGTGGCGGCCGGGCTGACCAAGACCGCCAGCCATACCGCGCTGAGCGACGTGCACGACTCGATCGCCGAACTGCGCCATTACCGCCAGTTCATGGGCGCGCTGTCGGGCCTGCCGGGCTGACCGCAGCGCCCCGACGCGGGGCGCACATTCCGTTCAACCGCCCGGCGCTATGATCCGGGCCATGAACGCCATCTCCCGCATGCCACCCCCGCTGGACACGCAGATCCTGCCCACCTCGCAGGACTGGGCCGACCTGCAGCGTGCCGTCACGCTGCTGGAGTCGCCCACGATCACCGCCAAGATGGCCAACCTGATCGGCTCGCCGCTTGAGTTCGCGGTGAAGAAGCTGCCGAATGTGGTGTCCAAGCGGATCCACGGGGCGGTCGAGGCCGCCCTGTTCAAATCTGCCCAGGCGGCGCTGTGGAGCATGGACAACACGCCCGGCAAGGCGGCGTCCACGCGCTGGCACAAGCTGGCGGCCGCCACCAGCGGCGCGGTCGGCGGGGCGTTCGGCTTCACCTCGCTGTTCATCGAACTGCCGGTCTCCACCACCATCATGATGCGCTCGGTGGCCGACGTGGCGCGCAGCGAAGGGTTCGATCTACGCGAGCTCAGCACCCGGCACGCCTGCCTGGAGGTGTTCGCGCTGGGCGGCAATGCGACCGGCGACGATGCCAGCGAAACCGGCTACTACATCACCCGTGGCTTCACCGCCGAAGTCATGCGGCACCTGTCGGCCGAACTGGCCGGGCGCGCCGCCAGCGGGGGTGGGGTGATGATCGGGCTGACCCCGAAAGAGGCCGGCAAGTGGCTGGCCAAGATCGTCGAGAAGGTGGCCGCGCGCTTTGGCGTGGTGGTTACCGAGAAGTTCGCCGCGCAGGCGGTGCCGATCATCGGCGCGGTCACCGGCGCCACGCTCAACACCATGTTCACCGACTACTACCAGGACATGGCGCGCGGCCACTTCATCGTGCGCCGGCTGGAGCGCACCTACGGGTATGAAACAGTGCGTGCGGCCTATTCGATGCTGGCCGGCCAGCGCGACTGAGCCCGCTGCAGCGGGCCACGGCGGGATCGTTGCGCTGGGGTCACAACTGTTTTGCCGTGGTCGCGCTGTTGCCGCTGCCTGCCAGCCCCCATCCTTCGGGCAGACCTGTTCCGAAGGATGATTGTCCATGTTGTTCACCCCCTACCGCCTGGGCGCGCTGACGCTGCCCAACCGTATCGTGATGCCGCCGATGACCCGCTCGCGCGCGGCCGACGGCAATGTCGCCACCCCGTTGATGGCCGACTACTACGCGCAGCGCGCCTCGGCTGGCCTGATCGTCAGCGAAGGCACCCAGATCAGCCAGCAGGGCCAGGGCTACGCCTGGACCCCGGGCATCCACGATGACGCGCAGATCGCCGGCTGGCGCGGCGTCACCGATGCCGTGCACGCTGCCGGTGGTCGCATCGTGGCCCAGCTCTGGCACGTCGGCCGCGTCTCGCATACCGCACTGCAGCCTGACGGTGCCGCGCCGGTCTCCTCGTCGGCGTTGCAGGCCGAGGGCGTCAAGGTATTCGTCGATCCGCAGGGCAGGGGTCCCCAGGGCGGGGTGGGCGAAATGGTGCAGCACTCCATGCCGCGCGCGCTGGCCATCGAGGAAATCCCCGGCATCGTGCGCGACTACGCGCTGGCCGCGCGCAACGCGATCGCCGCCGGGTTCGATGGCATCGAACTGCACGGCGCCAACGGCTACCTGATCAACCAGTTCATCGACTCGCAGGCCAACCAGCGCACCGACGCCTACGGCGGCTCGCTGCAGAACCGGCTGCGCTTCCTGCGTGAGGTGGTCGAGGCGGTGGCCGAGGAGATCGGCGCCGAGCGCGTCGGCGTGCGCCTGGCCCCGCTGACCACGCTGCAGGGCGCGGTGGACGACACCCCGCAGGCAACCTACCTGGCGGCCGCGCACCTGCTGGACAGCATCGGCGTGGGCTACCTGCACATCGCCGAAGCCGACTGGGACGATGCACCGGTGATGCCGGTGGCATTCAAGGAAGCGCTGCGCATGCTCTACCGGGGCACCTTGATCTACGCCGGCAAGTACACCGTTGACCGTGCCGAAGAGGCGCTGACCAAGGGCTGGGCCGACCTCATCGCCTTCGGCCGACCGTTCATCGCCAACCCGGACCTGCCGCAGCGCCTGCGCCAGGGCCTGCCGTTGAACGCCCCGGACAAGGCGAGCTTCTTCGGCGGCGGCGCGGAAGGATTCACCGATTACCCGGTAGCAGAAACCGCCGAGGCCTGAACGCGCATGGGGGTAGAGCTGACCGGCGGGTAGAGCTGACCGTTGGTCAGCTGCCCTCCGATCGGACACCGTGCATACCAGCAGCATCCGCCGCGCAATTGCGGCAGCCGACCAACGGTCGGCTCTACCCTCGACGTGTCCACGGGGTTCGGCGGGTGCGCCGCAGCCGACCAACGGTCGGCTCTACCCGCGACGTGTCCATGGGGTTCGGCGGGTGCTTCGCAGCCGACCAACGGTCGGCTCTACCGGGGTGGGTGCCGGCCACACAAAACAAAACCCCGCTTGCGCGGGGTTCTGTTTGCTACCGGTCTGGCTGGATCAGCCCTTGGCTTTCAGCTTGGCCAGGCGCAGCCAGGTGTCGACCACGGTGTCCGGGTTCAGCGACACCGACTCGATGCCTTCCTGCATGAGCCATTCGGCCAAGTCCGGGTGATCGGACGGGCCCTGCCCGCAGATGCCCACGTACTTGCCCTTGGCCCGTGCGGACTTGATCGCCATCGACAGCAGCTTCTTCACCGCCGGGTTCCGTTCGTCGAACAGGTGCGCCACGATCGACGAATCGCGGTCCAGGCCCAGGGTGAGCTGGGTCAGGTCGTTGGAACCGATCGAGAAGCCGTCGAAGATTTCCAGGAACTCATCGGCGAGCAGTGCGTTGGACGGCACTTCGCACATCATGATGATCTTCAGGCCGTTTTCGCCCTGCTTGAGGCCATTCTGTTCCAGCACCTCGACGACCTTGCGGCCTTCTTCCAGGGTGCGCACGAACGGAATCATGACCCACAGGTTGTCCAGCCCCATTTCGTTGCGCACGCGCAGCACGGCCTGGCATTCCAGGGCGAAGGCGGCCGAGAAGCTCGGGTCGACGTAACGGCTGGCGCCGCGGAAGCCGATCATCGGGTTCTCTTCGTGCGGCTCGTAGTTGCTGCCACCGATCAGGTTGGCGTACTCGTTGGACTTGAAGTCCGACAGGCGCACGATCACCGGGTTCGGCGCAACCGACGCGGTCAGCGTGGCGATGCCTTCGGCCAGGCGGCCCACGTAGAAGCTGACCGGATCGGCGTAACCGGCGATCTTCTCGTCGATCTTCTTCTTGGTCGCCGCGTCCTGGCGGTCGTATTCCAGCAGCGCGTTGGGATGGATGCCGATGTGGCTGGCAATGATCATCTCCAGGCGGGCCAGGCCGATGCCGGCGTTCGGCAGCTGGCCGAAGTCGAAGGCACGTTCCGGGTTGGCCACGTTCATCATGATCTTCAGCGGCGCCGGCGGCATGTTGCCCAGGTCCGTGGTGGTGCGCTCGAACTCAAGGATGCCGTCGTAGATGAAGCCGGTATCGCCCTCGGCGCAGCTCACGGTGACCTGCTGGCCGTCTTCGATCAGCTGGGTGGCATTACCCGAGCCGACCACGGCCGGCACGCCGAGCTCCCGGGCGATGATCGCCGCGTGGCAGGTACGGCCACCGCGGTTGGTCACGATGGCCGAGGCACGCTTCATCACCGGCTCCCAATCGGGGTCGGTCATGTCGGCAATCAGCACGTCGCCGGGCTGCACGCGGGCCATGTCGTCCAGCGACTTCACCACGCGGGCGGTACCGGCACCGATCTTGGCGCCCACGGCGCGGCCTTCGGCCAGCACCTTGCCGTCCTTCTGGCTCAGTGCGAAGCGCTCGATCTGGGTGGCATGGCCACGCGACTTCACCGTTTCCGGGCGCGCCTGCACGATGAACAGCTTGCCGCTCACGCCGTCCTTGGCCCACTCGATATCCATCGGGCGGCCGTAATGCTTTTCGATGACCAGCGCCTGCTTGGACAGTTCCTGCACGTCCTCGTCGCTGATCGAGAAGACGTTGCGCTGCTCGGCCGGGGTGTCTTCGATGCGCACGCGCTCACCGGGGACATCCGAATACACCATGCGGATCGCCTTGCTGCCCAGCGAACGGCGCAGGATCGCCGGCTTGCCGGCGCTAAGGGTGGGCTTGTAGACGTAGAACTCGTCGGGGTTGACCGCACCCTGCACGACCATTTCGCCCAGGCCGAACGAGGAGGTGACAAACACCACGTCGCGGAAGCCGGACTCGGTGTCCAGGGTGAACAGCACGCCGGACGAACCCACGCCCGAACGCACCATCAGCTGCACGCCCGAGGACAGGAACACGTCTTCGTGCTTGAACCCGTGGTGGACGCGGTAGGCGATGGCGCGGTCGTTGTACAGCGAGGCGAACACTTCCTTGACCTTGAGCACGACATCGTCGGCGCCGGTGACATTGAGGAAGGTCTCCTGCTGGCCGGCGAAGGAGGCATCGGGCAGGTCTTCGGCGGTGGCCGAGGAGCGCACCGCGACGGCCACGTCGCCGCCGCCGTTCTCGTCGCAGAGCTTTTTGTAGGCGCTGCGGATGTCCTGGTCCAGCTGCGGCTGCAGCGGGGCGTCGATGACCCAGCCGCGGATTTCCTTGCCCGCTACGGTGAGCGCGGCGACATCTTCCACGTCCAGCGTGGCCAGCTTGTCGAAGATGCGCTTGGACAGATCGTTGTGCGCGATGAAGTCCTTGAAGGCTTCAGCGGTGGTTGCATACCCGCCGGGGACAGACACCCCCAGGCCGGCAAGATTGCCGATCATTTCGCCCAGCGACGAATTCTTGCCGCCTACGCGGGCCAGATCGGCCAAGCGCAGTTCGTGCAACCACAGGATATTCTCGTTCAAGCGCGATGCTCCGTTTGGCCATCGCCCGAGGCGGGCTTGGATGGCCACGTCCGTAGGAAGAAGCCGATATGATGCCGGGCAGACCGCTGTCGGCACAAGCTTGTATCGACGGCCTTTTTAAGCTTCGTAGGGGGTAAAAGCCGTATGTCGACGATCCGTCCGGTGTTCTACGTGTCCGATGGAACCGGTATCACCGCTGAAACCATTGGGCATAGCCTGCTGACCCAGTTCTCCGGGTTCAGCTTCATTACCGACCGGATGTCGTTCATCGATGATCCGGAAAAGGCCCGCGAAGCGTGTGAAAGGATCCGTGCAGCCGGGGAGCGCTACCAGGTCCGGCCCATCGTGGTCAGTTCCTGCGTGGACAGCGGGCTGAGCATCATCCTGGCCGAAAGCGGCGGGTTGATGCTGGACGTGTTCGCCCCCTTCATCG
>NZ_QAIW01000159.1:14697-31083 GCF_003061285.1 Stenotrophomonas sp. HMWF003
CGCGATGAACTTCGCGCTGACCCACGATGACGGCATTGCCATCAATTACGACGACGCCGACGTGATCCTGGTGGCGGTGTCGCGGGCCGGCAAGACCCCCACCTGCATCTACCTGGCCCTGCATTACGGGGTGCGCGCGGCCAATTACCCGCTGACCGACGAAGACCTGGAGCAGGACCGCCTGCCGCCCCGGCTGCGCCCGTACCGCAAGAAGCTGTTCGGTCTGACCATCGACCCGGACCGCCTGCAGCAGATCCGCCAGGAGCGCCGCCCGAACTCGCGCTACGCCAACCTGGAGACCTGCAAGCGCGAAGTGGCCGCGGCCGAGACCATGTTCCGCATGGAACGGATCCCGACCCTGAGCACCACGCACACCTCGATCGAGGAGATTTCCAGCAAGGTGCTGACCACCCTGGGGCTGCAGCGCGAGCTGTATTGACCGGCGCACCCCTTTGGCCGGGGCCTGGCCGCCCCCACGTTGGAGGATCAACGTGTAGGATCGACCCCATGGCCCAGGCAACGCCCCGCATCGAACGCATCCCCAGGCTCAGCCGCCTGAGCTGGCTGATGGGCCTGTACGCGGAAAACTACCAGCACCTGGTTCGACTGTTCGCACCCGCAGAGCTGGTGGCCGGCAGCTATGTGTCGTCGGTGGGCGATGGGCTGGACGTGCGCCTGGACGTCATCGAGTGCCACCGCTACACGGTCGAACTGCGCCTGACCTACGACTTCGCCGACCCGGTCACCGGGCAGCCGGATCCGTCGGCCTACGTGCGGCTGTACCGTGACGCGCGCCAGGCCGAGACCACGCACTGTTACGTGGGGCGGCGCTGGCAGGACGTGGTGGGCATGTACCCGCCACCGGCGGAGTTGATCAGCCACCGCATGCGCATGAACACCTTCCTGGGCAAGTGGCTGGAGTACCTGGCCGAGCGCGGCCACGGCGTGGCAACCCTGCGCCGCGACGGCGACGCCCTGCCGGCCCCGGCCGACACCCAGCGCTCCCGCGTGGCCAGCTAAGCCAACCGCGCCGCGCCGATCGCGCATAATCGGGGTTTGTGCCTGTTGAGCCCCTCCCTCATGCCCTATACCCCGATCATGGCCACCCTCGGCTACGTGATTTCGCCCGACGGCACGCAAGCCCTGATGATCCACCGCAACGCCCGTCCGGGCGACCTGCACCTGGGCAAGTACAACGGCCTGGGCGGCAAGATGGAGCGCGACGAAGACGCTGCGGCCTGCATGCGCCGCGAGATCCGCGAGGAAGCCGGCATCGAGTGCGGCACCATGCGCCTGCGCGGCACCATCAGCTGGCCGGGCTTCGGCAAGCATGGCGAAGACTGGTTCGGGTTCGTGTTCGTGATCGACGATTTCACCGGCACGCCGCTCACCTCCAACCCGGAGGGCACCCTGGAGTGGGTCGACCTGGACAAGCTGGACACGCTGCCCCTGTGGGAAGGCGACCGCAGCTTCCTGCCGCTGGTGTTCGGCGACGACCCGCGCGCCTTCCACGGGGTGATGCCCTACCGCGACGGCGCGATGCAGTCCTGGACCTACACCCGCCTGTAACCGCCACCCGTCACCCGGTGGTGCCGGCCGCTGGCCGGCAACCCCGGCAACCCCCCGCCATCACCGCCGCGCCAGCAACAGATGGAAGTGCTTCTCCACCTGGCGCCCGTCATTGCTGGTGCCGGTTTCCCGGTGCGCCCGCCACCCGCAGACCCGCAGCCCGCTGCTGCGCAGGGCCAGTTCCACATCGGCCAGCTCGTGCAGGTGGAACCCATGGGCGGTAAAGGGCAGGGTGCGCATGAACGCCGCATCGCCGAACGCCAGGCACAGCCGGCCCCCGGGGCGCAGGACCCGGGCCAGTTCGGCCAGGGCCAGCGCGGGCTGTTCCCAGAAGTACAGGGTGTTCACTGACAGCGCCGCATCGATGCAGGCGTCGTCCAGGTCCAGCGCATGCACATCGCCAAGGCGCATCGCCGCGCGGTCGTGCAGGCCGGCGGCAGTCAGGCGGTCCTGCGCGGCATCGACCATGTCTGCCGACACTTCGATGCCCAGATAGCGGCTGCCCGGCGCGCGCAGCAGGTCAGCCGCGAAGGCCGCGTTGCCCGGGCCGATCTCCAGCACCTGTTCGCGCGCGGCGACGGCCAGCAGGGCGATGGCCGCCTGGTTCAGCGCGCCGTTGCTGCGGTTCATCGATTCGGCTATCGCCAGCGCATGGCCCCCATGCGGATGGCGCAGCTGGGCGGCAAGATGTTCGGGTGAAAGCACGCAGGCAACTCCTGTCGCAAGGGGCGGGCAGGACGTAGCGGCGGCGGGTCCACCCACCAGCATACCCGGGGACGGGCCACGGCGGGCACTGCCGGGCGGTGGTGGTGCTGTGCGCCGACCCTGTCAACAGGCCATGGGTGATCAACAAATAACCAGCGTCGCGTCTATTGAGACGGAGTTGTCCACAGGGGGTGTGGATGACTGGTGCGCAAGTTTGTGGATAAGCGCCGGCAGCCCCCGCCGGTTCTCGCTGTCAAGATGGGTGGCCAAAAATTCACCGCACGTCGTTGTCCTGTGAAGACCTTGCCACGGCGGTGCGCACCGTGCTCTGTCGCGGTGTGGCCCCTCGCGGTACTCTCTTGCGATTGCCGTCTACAGATCACCCATGAAACGTCATTTCTCGATGCTGCGCGAGTTCCACCTGGCGGACTGGTTCACCCTGGCCAACGCGTTCTGCGGCACCGGCGCGGTCTTTGCCGCCATGCGCTTCCTGCAGGATGGCGAGCGCAGCTACCTGTTGTTCGGCATGGCGTTGATCCCGCTGGCCTTCATCTTCGACGCGCTGGACGGGCGCATCGCGCGCTGGCGCAAGTCCAGCTCCACGCTGGGCCGCGAGCTGGATTCGCTGTCGGACATCATTTCCTTTGGCGTGGCCCCGGCCGCGCTGGCCTACGCCTGCGGCATGCAGGGCGGCTGGGACTGGCTGGTGCTGAGCTATTTCGTGTGCTGCGGGGTCAGCCGCCTGGCGCGCTACAACGTCACCGCCGAGGCGCTGGCGGGCGAGGGCGACAAGGTGCCGTACTTCGAAGGCACGCCCATTCCCACCAGCCTGGCGCTGGTGGTGGTGCTGGCGGTGGCGGCCAGCATGGGCGCGATCGGTCACGACCTGTGGCTGGGCCAGTGGCAGCTGGGTCCGTGGCAGCTGCACCCGATGGTGCTGTTGTTCGCCCTGTCCGGTTCGCTGATGATCAGCAAGACCCTGCGTATTCCCAAGCCATGAACCTGCGCCTGACCCTGTCATTGCCCCCGATCCTGCCCGGCCTGCCGCCCGGAGCGCGCCGATGAGCACGGCCGGCAGCGGCGGCAACGCGGGCGACATCGAAGCCCTGGCGCGCCAGTATTTCAGCGCCTGGGGCGATGCGTTGCGGCATGCCGCGGTGCCGCCCGGCGCGCCCGGCGCACAAGGCCCCGGGCAGGGCAGCTGGCAGCAGGCCATCGACTGGTGGGCGCAGATGATGCCCAACGCCAGCAGCAGCCCGGCCGACGACGCGGTGCACCGCTTCCGCGAACAGGCCGGTGGCTGGTACGGCACCATGCAGCAGGTGGCCGCGCAGTTCGCCGGCCGCGATGCCAGCAGCGCCGATGTGGCCCAGGCCTGGAAGCAGGCCGTGGAGGGCCAGGGCGACGGGCTGCTGCAGTGGATGCTGCAGGGTGCGCGTGGCCACACCCAGGCCGGCGGCCCGGACCTGTTGAAGCTGCTGGAAACCCTGCAGCGCGACCTGGGCCCATGGCTGCAGAGTCCGGCGTTCGGCCCGGGGCGCGAGCACCAGGCCCGCTGGCAGGCACTGCTGCGCGCCCAGCAGGACTACCAGGCGCACTCGCGCGACTACGTGGACCAGATCAAGCAGGCGCTGGACGATGCGTTCAAACTGTTCGAACAGCGCCTGGCCGAGCACGAGCAGCCGGGCAACCAGCTGACCAGCGCGCGGGCGATGTTCGACCTGTGGATCGAGGCGGCCGAAGAGGCGTACGCCAAGGTGGCGATGTCCGAGCCGTTCCAGCAGGTATATGCCGAACTGGGCAACGCGCAGATGCGCCTGCGCGCGGCCACCCAGCACGAGATCGAACGGGTGTGCGAAGCGATCGGCATGCCCACCCGCACCGAAATGGATGCCGCGCACCGCCGCATCACGGACCTGGAGCGGCTGGTACGCCGGATGGCCGCCAGCGCCGCGCCCCGGCCCGCACCGGCTGGGACGCCGAAAGCGGCGCCGCGCCCGCGCGCGCCACGCGGCGCTGCAGCGCCCACGCCAGGCCCGGTCAGGAAGGCGGCCAAAGCGGCCAAGTCAACGGCGAAGAAGGACGCGTCGGCCCCCGCGAAAAAGACCGCACCCAAGACGTCGGCGAGCAAGGCGGCCGCCAAGCCGCGGAAGCGCACGCCATGAAAGGGCCGTTGGGCTTCAATGCCGAGGACCTGCTGCAGGAGACCCTGGCCATGCAGCGCAAGCTGCTGGACGGATTGACCCTGCTGCCCTCGGTGGAGGACGTGGACTACGGCGCCACCGCGCGCGAGGAAGTGTGGCGCGACGGCAAGGTCGTGCTGTACCGCTTCGTCGGCGACGATGCGCCGGTCCAGCGCACGCCACTGCTGATCGTCTATGCGCTGGTCAACCGCCCGTACATGGTGGACCTGCAGGCCGACCGCTCGCTGGTGCAGCGCCTGCTCGCCCTCGGCCACGATGTGTACGTGCTGGACTGGGGCTACCCGGACCGCTCCGAGCGCTACCAGACGCTGGAGGACTACCTGCTGCGCTTCGTGGATGGCGCGGTGGACCACCTGCAGGCGCAGTCGGGCGCACCGATCAACATGCTCGGCATCTGCCAGGGCGGGGTGTTCGCGCTGTGCTACGCCGCGCTGCGCCAGCACAAGCTGGCCAACCTGATCACCATGGTCACCCCGGTCGATTTCCAGACCCCCGACAACATGCTGTCGCACTGGGCGCGGCAGGTGGACGTGGACCTGCTGGTGGACACGCTGGGCAACATCCCGGCCGACCTGATGAATGCCAGCTACCTGATGCTCAAGCCGTTCCGGCTCAACGTGCAGAAATACGTGGGCCTGCTCGACATCCTGGACGACAAGGCCGCGCTGCAGGATTTCCTGCGCATGGAAAAGTGGATCTTCGATTCGCCCGACCTCGCCGGTGAAACCTTCCGTGATTTCATCAAGCAGTTCTACCAGGGCAACGGCCTGATGCACGACGGCATCCGGATCGGCGACGAGACCGTGCAGCTGTCGCAGGTCACCCTGCCGGTGCTGAACATCTACGCCGAGCAGGACCACCTCGTGCCGCCGGATGCGTCACGCGCGATGCGTGGCCGGATCGGCAGCACCGACTACACCGAAAGCAGTTTCCGGGGCGGCCACATCGGCATTTACGTGTCCGGCCGCGCCCAGCGCGAAGTTCCCGGTACGATCACCGATTGGTTGAAGGAACGTTCCGCATGACCCATCGCTTCCGCGCAGCACTGGCCCTGGCCCTCATCATCCCCGGCAGTGCGCTGGCCGCACCGGGCGACACTGCCCGCCGCGAGATCGCCGGCCTGATCGGTGCGCTGGATGGCTCCAGCTGCCGCTTCCAGCGCAATGGCAGCTGGCACGACGCCGCCGAAGCGCGTGCGCACCTGCAGCGCAAGTACGACTACCTGCTCAAGAAGGACAAGGTGGACACCGCCGAGCAGTTCATCGAGCGCGCCGCCAGCCAGAGCAGCATGAGCGGCAAGCCCTACCGGATTGCCTGCCCGGGCCAGCCCGAGCAGACCGCTGCGGTATGGTTCGGCGCGCGCCTGAAGGCCCTGCGCCAACGCACCCTGTAGACACCGCCCGCGTTACAGTCCGCCATCCCGCCCCCGGAGACCGCTGCCATGAACGCCACGCCCCGCACGCTGTCGCGCTCGCTCAACGACCGCATGATCGCCGGGGTGATGGGCGGCATCGCGCACCGCTTCGGCTGGAGTTCCACCCTGGTGCGGGTGCTGTTCGTACTGGTCTCGGTGCTGTCGGCGGCGTTCCCGGGCATCCTGGTCTACCTGATCCTGTGGCTGTTGATCCCCAACGAGGCCGATTGAGCCTGCCACCGCTGGCGCTGCGCGTCCTGCAGGGGCTGGGCGCGCTGTGGACCGCGCCCAACACCCTGATCGGTCTGATCGGCGGCCTGGCCGGGATGGTGGCCGGCGCGCGCCCGTCCTGGAACCGCCGCGACCTGGCCATCGTGTTCCGTGACTGGCCGTGGGGGCCGGGCGGGGCGATCACGCTGGGCAACGTCATCCTGCACACCGGCCCGGTGCTGGACGTTGCCTGCCGCACCTACGCGCACCAGGCCGGGCACTGCACCGAGCCGGTGATCGGCCTGCATGACCACGAGCGCGCGCATGTCTACCAGTACCTGGTGCTCGGGCCGCTGTATCTGCCGGTATACCTCGCCTGTGGTGGGGTGAGCGCGCGGAACCCGTTTGAACGCGCGGCGGATGTGTACGCCATGACCGGCCGCGGCTGGTGGCCCGGCATCGGGTAACGCGCCGCGCCGAGCGTTACTTCAGCGTTAAATCAATGTGAATAAAACGTCGTGCAACGCGACGTCATCTGCATGCAAACAAAGGTTATTAGCCTGCATGACGAATCAGTCAGGTTCGCCACGTTAAACTGGTGCCCGTTGTAGTTGCACGATGCGTCACAGGAGGAACACATCACATGGCAATCGTTCTTTATGTCGGTGGTAGCAAGGATGGCGACAAAGGCCTGGTCCCCCACGGCTTCAGCAAGTCCCGGGCCGATACCGACACCGGGCCGGAGATCTACACCGAGCGGTTCATGGAACTGCAGGGGATCGGCAAAATCCGGGTAATGGCGCTGGAATCCCTGCGCGACGACATCGTCCACCAGCGCACCGCCCAGCATTACCGCTGAAGCAACGTAGAGCCGGGCTCTGCCCGGCTATCCGTATCCACCCCGTAGAGCCGGGCTCTGCCCGGCTGCACGCACCAGCGGCCGGCACCACCGTGGGTAATGCGATTGTCCTGCGTAGCCGGGCAGAGCCCGGCTCTACGCGAGGGCACCACGGCCGACAGGTTCGCCCCCCGCTGTCAACGCCTTCCCCCCGTCGCCCTGCGTTGCCACAATCGGGACTTTCCGTACTGCGGCTCCGGCCGGAAGCAATGCCTGACATCAAGCTCGCCCAGCAGATCGCCCAGACCATCGCCGATGAAATCGGTGCCCAGCCTGCCCAGGCGCGTGCCGCCATCGCCCTGTTGGACGAAGGCGCCAGCGTTCCGTTCATTGCCCGCTACCGCAAGGAAGTCACCGGCGGCCTGGACGACACCCAGCTGCGCAACCTGGAAACCCGCCTGACCTACCTGCGCGAGCTGGAAGACCGCCGCGCCGCGGTGCTGTCCAGCATCGACGAACAGGGCAAGCTCACCGACGAACTGCGCAACGAGATCCTCGGCGCCGACACCAAGTCGCGCCTGGAAGATCTGTACCTGCCGTACAAGCCCAAGCGCCGCACCCGCGCCCAGATCGCGCGCGAAGCCGGGCTGGAGCCGCTGGCCGATGGCCTGCTGGCCGATCCGAGCCTGGACCCGCAGGTGTTCGGCGCCACCTTCGTCGATACCGACAAGGGCGTGGCCGACACCAAGGCCGCACTGGAAGGCGCCCGCGCGATCCTGATGGAGCGCTGGGGCGAAGACGCCGCACTGGTCGGCGAACTGCGCAGCTGGCTGGGCGAAAACGGGGTCATCCGCGCCCGTGTCGCCGAAGGCAAGGAAGAGCAGGGCGCCAAGTACCGCGACTATTTCGAACATGCCGAATCGCTGGCGAAGATTCCCTCGCACCGGCTGCTGGCGCTGTTCCGCGCGCGCCGCGAGGAAATCCTGTTCCTGGAACTGGACCCCGGCACCGACGCCGAAGCGGGCCACGTGTATGCCGAAGGCCGCGTGGCCTACAAGGCCGGCATCGCCGACGCCGGCCGTCCTGGCGACCGCTGGCTGCTCGACGCCTGCCGCCTGACCTGGCGCGCCAAGCTGCACATGCACCTGCTGCTGGACCTGTTCAACCAGGCCCGCGAGAAGGCCGAAGCCGAGGCGATCGCGGTGTTCGGCGACAACCTCAAGGACCTGCTGCTGGCCGCGCCGGCCGGGCCCAAGAGCGTGCTCGGGCTGGACCCGGGCATCCGCACCGGCTGCAAGATCGCCGTGGTCGATGCCACCGGCAAGCTGGTGGCCACCGACACCATCTACCCGCACGAACCGCGCCGGCAGTGGGACCAGTCGCTGCAGACGATCAAGCAGCTGTGCCTCAAGCACAACGTGGAACTGATCGCGATCGGCAATGGCACCGCCAGCCGCGAAACCGACAAGCTGGCCGGGGAGGCCATCAAGGCACTCGGCGACAGCAGACTGCAGAAGATCGTGGTCAGCGAAGCCGGCGCGTCGGTGTACTCGGCCTCCGAATTCGCCGCCAAGGAGTTCCCGGACCTGGACGTGTCGATCCGTGGCGCGGTCTCCATTGCCCGTCGCCTGCAGGATCCGCTGGCCGAGCTGGTCAAGATCGAACCCAAGGCGATCGGCGTGGGCCAGTACCAGCACGACGTGGACCAGTACCGCCTGGCGCGCGCGCTGGATGCGCGGGTCGAAGACTGCGTCAACGCGGTCGGCGTGGAGGTCAACACTGCCTCGGCCGCGCTGCTGTCGCGCGTGTCCGGCCTGTCGGCCACGGTGGCCGAAAACATCGTGCGTCATCGCGACGACAACGGCCCGTTCAAGCGCCGCAAGGACCTGCTCAAGGTGCCGCGCCTGGGCGACAAGACCTTCGAACAGTGCGCCGGCTTCCTGCGCATCGCCGATGGCGACCAGCCGCTGGATGCCTCCTCGGTGCACCCGGAAGCCTATCCGGTGGTGGAGCGCATCGTGGCCGCCACCGCACGCCCGATCAAGACATTGATCGGCGATGGCAGCTTCCTGCGCGGGCTGAAGGCCGAGCAGTTCACCGATGACACCTTCGGTGTGCCGACCGTACGCGACATCCTCAAGGAACTGGAAAAGCCCGGCCGCGATCCGCGCCCGGAATTCAAGGCGGCGCGCTTTGCCGAGGGCGTGGAAGAGCTCAAGCACCTGCAGCCGGGCATGATCCTGGAAGGCGTGGTCAGCAACGTGGCCGCGTTCGGTGCGTTCGTCGACATCGGCGTGCACCAGGACGGGCTGATCCACATCTCGGCGCTGTCGGACACCTACGTCAAGGACCCGCGTGACGTGGTCAAGGCCGGTGACATCGTCAAGGTGAAGGTGCTGGAGGTGGACGTGGCGCGCAAGCGTATCGCCCTGACCCGGCGCCTGGACGACACCCCGGCCCCGGCCAAGGCCCCCGGCGAGCGCGATGCCCGGCCTGCCGGGGGTGGGCGCCGCGACGGCGGTGGCGGCGGTGGCCAGCGCAATGGCGGCCGCGGGGCCGCCCCGGGCCCGCGCCCGGGCAGTGCCGCGCCGCCGGCCAACAACGCCTTGGCCGACGCCTTCGCCCGCGCCAAACGCGGCGGCTGAACCGGCCTGGATCCGCCCGCCAGGGGCCGCCGCGTGCGGCCCTTGGCGTCTGTGGCGGGCAGGGCACTTCTGGTTTCACTTCCCTTTGTTCACACTTCCCCTCAAATGCCCGTAGGCTGGGCAGGCGCCGGGGAGGCCACATGACAACGCACCAGGCAGGGCCGGAATGTCGGGTGGGGCCAGATGCCGTACGGCGCGGCATCCGGCCGCGTGCGTGGCCGTGGGCATGAGCCACGATCCGGCCGGCACCGCGCACGGCGCCGACGCGGCGTTGCGTGACATCACCGAGCGCCACCGTCGCCTGCAGATGATCATCGACGGCACCGGTGCCGGCACCTGGGAATGGAATGTCCAGACCGGCCGGATGTGGGTCAACGAACGCTGGGCCCAGATCGTCGGCTATACCCGTGACGAACTGGCCCCGATCACCCCCGACACCTTTTTCCGGCTGGTCCACCCCGACGACCTGGCGCAGTCCAACACGCTGCTGCGCGAACACCTGGAAGGGCGCTCGCCGCACTACGACAGCCTGTGCCGCATGCGCCACAAGGACGGCCACTGGATCTGGGTACAGGATCGCGGGCGCGTCCACGAGTGGGACGCGCAGGGACGGCCGATCTGGATGGCCGGGGCGCATGCCGATGTCACCGACCTGCAGAACGCGCGGCAGGACGCGGCCAACATGCGCCAGCGCCTGCAGGCGGTGGTGGATGCGTCAGATGAAGTGGCCGTGATCGCCACCGACATCGATGGCGTGGTCAACCTGTTCAACAGCGGCGCGCAGAAACTGCTGGGCTACACGCCCGACGAGGTGATCGGGCGGGTCAACCCGGGCCTGTTCCATGACCCGGATGAAATGATGGAGTACCTGCGTCCCCAGGCCGATGCCGACGGGCGCGTACCTACCGTTTTCGAGGCGCTCACCGCGCATGCGGCGGAGGGTACCTGGTCGCACCAGTGGACGTACGTACGCAAGGATGGCGAGCGCCGCCAGGTGCGGCTGTCGATCAGTCCACTAGATGCCAGCGGCGGTCATCGGATCGGCTACGTCGGCATGGCCGTGGACATCACCCCGCTTCTGGAAGTCCGCGAGCAGGCCTACCTGGCCGCCGAGAAATTCGCGGGTGCGTTCTCTTCCGCCGCGCTCGGCATGGCGCTGGTGTCGCTGGAAGGGCGCTGGCTGGACGTCAACGACGCGCTGTGCGGCATTCTGGGCTACACCCGCGCCGAACTGCTGGCGGTCGACTTCCAGACCCTGACCCACGCGGACGATCTCAATACCGACCTGGCGCTGGTGGCCGACCTGCTCAACGGGCGGCGCGACCACTACCACATGGACAAGCGCTACCTGGGCAAGCGCGGCAACATCGTGTGGGGCCGGCTGTCGGTGTCGCTGGTGCGCTCGGAGCATGGCGAGCCACTGCATTTCGTGTCGCAGATCCAGGACGTCACGGCGCAACGCCAGAGCAGCCTGCAACTGCGCGAATCCGAGCAGCGCACCCGCGTCACCCTGGATGCGGTGGCGGACATGGTGCTGACCCTGGATCTGCAGGGGCTGATCCAATACGCCAACGCTGCGGCCACCCGCGCGCTGGCCGGGGAGGGCGCCTCGCCCCTGGCCGGTGGCCAGGTCCAGGACGTGATGGAGCTGACCACCGAATACGCGCCCCGCTCACCGCTGGATATCGCGGTACTGCTCGACCCGGAGAGCAACGCGGTGGACCTGCATTCTGACCTGCTGCTCTCGGTGGGCGCGCAGCTGCTGCCCGTGGACCTTACCCGTGCCTGGCTGCGTGCCGAAGACGGGCAGGTGGGCGGTGCGGTCTGGGTGATCCGCGATGTGACCCAGCAGCGTGCCCGCCAGCGCGAAGCGCGCCACCTGGCCGAGGTCGACCCATTGACCGAACTGAGCAACCGGCGCGGGTTCGAAGCCCATCTGCAGCAGGCCATCACCCGCGTCGCGCGGACCGGGCAGTCGGCCTCGCTGATGTTCATCGACCTGGACAACTTCAAGCCGGTCAACGACAGCCATGGCCACCTCGCCGGCGATGCCATGCTCTGGGCCGTGGCCAACGTGCTGCGCCACGGCGTGCGCGATTCGGACATCGTGGCGCGGCTGGGCGGCGACGAGTTCGCGGTGATCCTGGCCGGCTGCTCGCTCAAGCGCGCACGCCGCATCGCCAGCGACCTGCTGGACGGCGTGCGCACCTTGACCATCCCGTGGGACCTGCAACGGCTCAGCGTCGGCGCCAGCATCGGCATCGCCTCGATCGGCGGCAGCATGAGCGTGGACGACGCGGTGGCCGCTGCCGATGCGCAGTGCTACCGGGCCAAGGCGCTGGGCAAGAACAACGTCCAGGTCGAAACCCCGCACATGGAAGGCCTGGATCCCCTCGACAGCGGCGAAACCACCGAAGGTGGCGAGGGCTGAACCTGTTGGGATCCGGGCCGCGTCATTCTCCGGCAGGGCTAAAGCTTCATCGGGCCGGGTCGATACCGTCTAAGGCAACGCGACCAGGGCGGGGCCAGGTTGGACATTGGCTGCGCTCCCTTCGCGGCCCCCGATCGCGTGACTTTGCAACATGCCGTCTGCACGCCGCAGTACCGCCGTTGTATTAGCCGCTGGAGCGACGTCATGCACGGCTGACGTCTGCGCAAGTCCCCAAGCCAATGATGTGCCGGCGGGTTGCTCCCCGTCGGATCCCAATCGCCAACGGGCACCGAGGATCACGATGATGCTTACTTCAGGTATGCACGCGCATGTGCAAGGACGTACCGACGCCGCTTCCCGCCCTTCACTGTGGCAGGCCCTGAAAGCCAGCGTGATCGCGCCGGGCCAGGCGCGCCAGTCGGCCACCGTCGCCAGCCAGCGACGCCAGTGCGAGCTGGAAGCCCAGGTGGCGGCCCTGCACCGGGTGCAGGCGGTCATCGAGTTCGACCTGGACGGCACCATCCTGCAGGCCAACGACAACTTCCTGCAGACCCTGGGCTACCGGCTGGATGAAATCCAGGGCCGGCACCATGCCATGTTCGTCGACCCGGCCCTTGCGCAGAGCCAGGAGTACCGCGACTTCTGGGCGCGGCTCGGGCGTGGCGAATTCGACGCCGGACAGTACCGCCGGCTGGGCAAGGGCGGCCGCGAGATCTGGATCCAGGCGTCCTACAACCCGGTGCTGGACGGCAACGGGCGTCCCTACAAGGTGGTGAAGTTCGCCACCGACATCACCGCGCAGATGCAGCAGGCGGCCGATTTTTCCGGCCAGCTGGCGGCCATCAACAAGTCGCAGGCAGTGATCGAGTTCAGCCTGGACGGGCGCATCCTCTCGGCCAACGACAACTTCCTGGCCACCACCGGGTACACGCTGGATGAAGTGCGTGGCCAGCACCACGCCATGTTCGTTGAACCTGACTACCGGCAGAGCGCGGAGTACCGCCATTTCTGGGAGAAGCTGGGCCGTGGCGAGTATGACGCCGGCCAGTATCGCCGCTTCGGCAAGGGCGGCCGCGAGGTGTGGATCCAGGCGTCGTACAACCCGATCCTGGACATGAGCGGCCGCCCGTTCAAAGTGGTCAAGTACGCCACCGACATCACCACCCAGGTGCGTGACAGCCTGGCCATGCAGCACGCCGTGGCGCAGACCCGCGAGGTGGTGGCCGCAGCCAAGGGCGGCGACCTTACCGGGCATATCGCCACCGAGGACAAGAACGGCCCGATCGCCGAGCTGTGCGAGGGCATCAATGCGCTGGTGGAGGCGATGGCGGCGATCATCGCGCAGATCAAGTTCGCTGCCGACACCATCGCGGTGGGCGCCAGCGAGATTGCCGAAGGCAACAGCGACCTGTCGGTGCGCACCGAGCAGCAGGCCGCATCGCTGGAAGAAACCGCGGTCTCGATGAAGGGCCTCACCGCCACCGTGCAGCAGACCGCGACAAACGCCCGCCAGGCCAGCGAACTGGCCAGCGGCGCGGTGGACGTGGCCGCGCAGGGCGGCCATGTCGTGCACGAAGTGGTGTGCACGATGGCGCTGATCAACGAGTCGTCGCGTCGGATCGTGGACATCATCGCGGTCATCGACGGCATCGCCTTCCAGACCAACATCCTGGCGCTCAACGCCGCAGTGGAAGCGGCGCGCGCCGGCGAACATGGCCGTGGTTTTGCGGTGGTCGCCTCGGAGATCCGGTCGCTGTCGCAGCGTTCGGCGGGCGCGGCCAAGGAGATCAAGCAGTTGATCGCCGATTCGGTGGAGAAAGTCGGTGCCGGCACCGGCCAGGTTGAGAGCGCCGGGCGCACCATGGACGAGATCGTGGTCAACGTGAAGCGGGTCAGTGCGTTGATCAGCGAGATCAGTGCGGTGGCCCAGCAGCAGAGTGAAAGCATCGGGCAGATCCACCAGGCGGTGGACCACATCGACGAAGGCACCCAGCAGAACGCAGCCCTTGTGGAGGAGGCGTCTGCCGCCGCGCGCAGCATGGAAGAGCAGGCCACCCAGTTGCTGCAGACGGTGGCGGCGTTCCGCGTGGAGGCCAGTGGGGGCATCGCGCGGCAGGCCATCGCGGCAGCGGGGCATGGCCAACCGGCGCTGCGGCTGGTGTGAGCGTCGGCGTTGCCTGACAACGTATCGGGACGATGCCTGCGTGCCAATCGTGTTGGGCTTTGGGATACTCGGCCTTCCAACGGAAGGTCGAAGCAAACCATGTCAATGACAGCAGGACGCAGCGCAGTACTTCTGGTCGCACTGGCCGCGGCGGGCGCCGCCAACGCGGCATCGGCCGTGTTTTACGACACCAATACCGGTGCTTACGGCTATTCGATGAACAAGCGCACGGTCAGCGCGGCAGTGCAGCAGGCGTTGGGCTACTGCGTGCAGCGTTCGCCGAACTGTGCGAGCCAGGCCAGTACCACAGCCGCGGGATTCTCCGCGGTGTACACCGGCACAGGCGCCGTGGGCTTTGCGCTGTCTGAAAAGGATGATGGTGCTGCCCAGCGCAAGGCCGAAGCGATGTGCCGTCGCCAGGCAAAGGATTGCGTTCTGGCGCTGGTGTGGCGCGAGACCCCGCCGCCGACGCCGGACCTGCCGGCGCACGCCGCCGCGCTGCAACAACGGGCTGCGTCTGCCGCTGCGGCGGTGGCTGCCAATGCCGCTGCCGAAGCCGCTGCCAAAGCGGCGGATGCATCCAGATCCACCAAGTGAGTCCGCTGAAGGGGCTGCCTTTCGGCAGGCCCTGAAATGCAAAAGGCCAGATCCGAAGATCTGGCCTGTGCAATTCCATGGTGCCGAAGGTGGGACTCGAACCCACACGCTTTTAAGGGCGGCGGATTTTGAGTCCGCTGCGTCTACCGATTCCGCCACTTCGGCTGGCTGGCCGCGTAGTGTATACAACTTGTGGAGATCTGTGCAGCCCTGAATGCTTCATGTGATGTTCGGCCTTCATCCGGGCAGGACGTTATACTCACCGGGCTGAACCATACAGAGAGCCGGGATGAGTGCATTGCAGGATCTTCGGGTACTGGTGGTCGAGAACGACGAAATGAGCGCGGCCCTGCTGCAGATGCAGCTGGGCCAGTCCGGCGCGGTCGTCGTCGGCCCCGCAGCGTCGGTTGCCGACTCGCTGCGCCTGCTGGGTGACTCCGAGCCCCAGGTGGCCCTGCTGGATTATCGGCTGGCCAACAACGAAACCAGTGAACCGGTCGCGGCCGCCTTGAGCGCCCGTGGCATTCCGTTCGTGCTGGCCACCGGCATGGCGCCGGACCACCTGCCGGCGGTGTTCCGCACCGGCGTCATGCTGACCAAGCCGTACCTGACCGCGGAGCTGAACGCGGCATTGGCACGCGCACTGCAGGCCGCATCGGTCGCCAGCTGACCCCTGCGCTCACGCCGCTTCGGCGTGGGCGAAACTGACCGGTTCGCGGTCATCCAGGATGCGATACAGCGCCTCCAGATCGTTCGGGTCCGGATTCAGCCAGGCATCCAGGTTGTCCGGCCGGATCGGAATGATGCAGCGGTCATGGCCGGCCGCGGCGACATCGCGCGGCGGTTCGTCCGTGATGGCCGCAAACGACAGCAACCGGCCCTCCGGTCCTTCCCATTCCGACCACAGGCAGGCGATGAGCAGGTCGCGTGGCGGCTGTGGGCGGAACTCCAGCACCACGTTGCTGGCCTTCTCGCCGGGGGATAGGGCGCGCTGCTCCAGCGCATGCCGCGGCACGTGTTCGTAGAACGACTGCACCACCACCACGCCATGGCAATGTCCGAACGCGGGCTTCCAGTATCCGCCGAGGCTGTCGCGGCGCGCGTTGTAGGTGCCGGGGTACAGCGTGTCATTGCGGGCCGGCGTGTCCGGAAGGCGGCATTGATAGCGCATCGGCTTGATCACGCGCTGGCCGCGCTCGGACACGATCACCGGTGCATAGACGCCCGGAAAGATGCGGCTGTCGCGCGGCAGCAGCCCGGTGCGACGCAGGTCGTCCAGGCGCGCCTGCGCGCGTTCGACGCGGTTGCCGGCGATGCGCGCCTCGTTGCGTGCCTTCTGCGTAGGGCGCGCGGCCAGGCTGGCGTGGGCGGCATCGCGGCGTTCGCCCTGCACGCGGATCTCCGCGTCCAGCGCCTGCATTTCCTCGGCATGCCACTGTTGGATTTTCGCCACGATGTCCTGGCCCTGCGCGGTACGCGCGCCGGCAAAGCCGTCGTCCATCGCCTTGGGCGTTTTCGGGCGTTGCTTGCCGGCATCGTGGGCGTACAGCTGGGCGAACTCGTCCAGCGACATCATGGCGCCGTACTCGCGCACCAGCTTGGTGTAATC
>NZ_QAIW01000160.1:0-19116 GCF_003061285.1 Stenotrophomonas sp. HMWF003
CACCCCGCGCCAGCCGTCCAGCAGCAGCACCAGCACCGCCGGCAGCAGCAGCGCGCAGAGCTGAACCAGCGGGATCAGCATCTGCGACATCTCGCCCAGCCCTACCCCACCCTGCTGCGCGCCCACCAGCACCGGAATGCCGATCGCACCGTAGGCACCGGCCGCGCCGTTGGCGACCAGGCACAGCATGGCCGCCTTCAGGGGGCGGAAGCCGAGCTCAACCAGCAGCGCGGCGCAGATCGCGATGGGCACACCGAAACCGGCGGCACCTTCAAGGAAACCGCCAAAGCAGAAGGCGATCAGCAGCACCTGGATGCGCTGGTCCTCGGAAATGGTCGCGATGCTGCCGCGGATCACCTCGAACTTGCCGCTGCGGATGGCCAGCTTGTACAGCCAGACCGCCATCAGCACGATGAAGCTGATCGGGAATACGCCGTTGGCGATGCCGAGCAACGCCGCCCCGAGCAGGGTGTCCAGCGGCATGCCGAACACCAGCGACGACACCAGGGCCGATACCACCACCGCCAGCAGCGCGGCGGTGAGGCCCTTGAGGCGGAGCACGGTGAGCGCCAGCAGGAACACCAGCACCGGCAGCGCGGCCAGCAGCGCCGAGAGGTTCGCATTGCCGAGCGGATCGTAGTTCTGATGCCACATGGTCAGGCCCTGCGCTGGAAAAGGACGGGAAACAGCATCACGCGTGGATCAGGGCGACGGCACCGCGTTCGGACACGCCCGGCCAGCGGCGAAATCCCCGAGGTTGCGCAGGGTGATCTCGGAGATTTCCTGCAGCGCCTCCACGGTGAAGAAGCCCTGGTGGCCGGTGACCAGCACGTTGGGGAAGGTCATCAGGCGCTGGAAGGCGTCGTCATCGATGATTTCGCCGGAGCGGTCCTGGAAGAACAACGCGCTTTCCTGCTCGTACACGTCGATGGCCAGGTGCCCCAGGTGCCGCGCCTTGAGCGCGCCGATCACCGCGTGGGTATCGACCAGCCCGCCGCGCGAGGTGTTGACCAGCATCGCGCCGGGCTTCATCCGCGCCAGCGAGGTGGCGTTGATCAGGTGGTGGGTGTCCGGGGTCAGCGGGCAATGCAGTGACACGATGTCCGCGCGCGCCAGCAGCTCGTCAAGCGCGACGAACGTGCCGATCGCATCGAACGCGGAGGATGGGTACGGATCGTGGCCGAGCACGGTGCAGCCCATGCCTTTGAAGATACGGGCCGTGGCCAGGCCGATCTTGCCGGTCCCCACGATGCCCACCGTCTTGCCGTAGAGGGTGCGCCCGAGCAGCCCGTCGAGCATGAAGTTGCCCTCGCGCACCCGGTTGTAGGCGCGATGGGTGTGCCGGTTGAGGGTCATGACCAGCGCCAGGGCGTGCTCGGCCACCGCCTCGGGCGAATACGCCGGCACCCGCGCCACGAAGAAGCCCAGCTGCCCGGCCACGGCCAGGTCCACGTTGTTGAAGCCGGCGCAGCGCAGCAGGATCGCGCGCACGCCCAAGGCGTGGAGGGCCTGCAGCACCGGCGCGTCGAGACGGTCGTTGACGAACACGCAGACCGCCTCGCAGTCCTGCGCCAGCGCTGCGGTATGCACGTCGAGGGTGGCGTCGAAGTAAAGGAACTCCACCGGCCGGGCCGCATCGGCACGCTGGGTAGCCTCCTCGAGGAAGCGGCGGTCGTAGGGCCGGGCGCTGAAGACGGCAGTTCGCATGACGGGCTCTCCGGGAATTCCAGCCCCACCATACCGCGCCGCGATGACACACGGAAACACGCGGCAGGTGCCGGCCCCCACCATGGACCCGGCTGCCCACCTGCCCTAGTATTCGCCCCTTGGGAAACGCCGTGGGTAAACGTACTTGGGCAGTTTTGAGCGCTTCAACGGCCGCCGCAGCGGTCAGGGCAAAGAGGTCGTCATTCTTTCCCACGGCTTCGGCACCGACCAGACGGCGTGGACTGCATTGCGGCCCTGGTTCGACCAACGGTTCGACGTGGTCTCGTTTGATCTCGCCGGCTGTGGTCCCAACGGTGCGGACACCTACGATTTCGACCGCCATGGCACGATGTTCGGCTATGCCGACGATCTGCTCGACATCGTCGACGAGCTCGACCTGCACCGGTTTACGTATATCGGGCACTCGATGAGCGGCATGATCGGCGCGGCTGCCGCGGTGGCACGCCCGGACCTGTTCGAACGCGTGGTGACCATCGGCGCTTCGCCGCGCTACCTCGACGATGACGGCTACACCGGCGGCTTCAAGCCTCAGGACCTGGACAACCTGTTCGAGAGCATGCAGGCCAATTACCAGGCCTGGGTGGCCGGGTTCGCGCCCATGGTGGTGGGTGTCGAGGACAACCGCGTGCTCGCGGACTTCTCGCGCACCCTGTTCCAGATGCAGCCGGACATCGCCCTCAACACCTCCCGCACCATTTTCACCTCGGACATGCGCACGCTGGCGCCGCAGTTGTCCATGCCGGTGCACGTGATCCAGACCGCGGTGGACATGGCGGTTCCGGTCGAGGTGGCCCAGTGGCTGGCCGATACGATCGACGGGGCAACGCTGGACATCATCGATGCGTCAGGGCACCTGCCGCATATGACCGCCGCCGACGAGGTGACCCGAATCCTGGAACGGCGATTGCTCGGGACGGTGTCTTGAGCGCGCCCGGCAGCGAGGCACTCGCGGCTCTGTGCAGCTTCGCCCGGCTCACCACCAATGCAGACCTGGCCCTGGTCGTTGAACTGGATGCGCAGGGCCGCTCGACGTGGTCGACCGGATCGCCCGCATTGCCCTTGTCCGGGTTCAGTCTGGCGCGCAGCGGCATCCTCGAGCGCACGTGGCACGGGGAGCCCGTGGACGCGACCGGCTTCCGCCTGCCGACGGCCATCCTGCACGCCTTGCAGGGTGCGCCCACCCAGCTGCTGTACGTGCCGGCCCCGTCGGTGGGCAGCCCGCACAGCGGCCTGTTGCTGCTCTGGAAACACCAGGCCCCGGCCGAGGGGATCACGACCCAGCTGCCGTTGCTGTCCAGCAGCGTGGCCGGACTTCTCTCCGCGCGGCGTGAGGCCACCCGCCAGCTCATCGCGCACAACCAGTTCATCGATCTGGTGGAAAGCGTGCCGGCCGGCATCGTGCTGATCGACGGCGATGGCGTGGGCGCGGTGATCAATGAACACGCTGCCGCGCTGCTGGGCTGTGCCGCAGGCAACCACCGCGCCGCCGACCTGGCTGGCCCGATGCGGGCGCTGCGCCTGCGCAGCGACAACCACGCCGAACTGGAGCAGGCGTATGCCGCGCAGATGGGCAACGTCAACTTCGCCGCGACGTTGAACTGGACGTTCGGCGAACGCACCTTCGAGGTGGACACCCACCCGGTGCGCGGCAACGGCGAGCATGGCCGCATCTGGCTGTTCACCGACGTCACCGCCGACCTGCTGATGGCCGCCGAACTGCGCCGCCTGGCGTCGTCCGACCCGTTGACCGGCGTACCCAACCGGCGCCACTTCGAGGAGCGCTCCGCGCAGATCATCGCCGCCCGCGAAGCCAGCGGGCATTCGGTGGCGGTGCTCATGGTCGACGTGGATCACTTCAAGGCAATCAACGACACGCACGGCCACCCGGTGGGCGATGAAGTGCTCAAGATCGTGGCCCGGCGCTGCCGCGACGCGCTGCGCGACCGCGACCTGTTCGCGCGGTTCGGCGGTGAGGAGTTCATTGCGCTGCTGTCGGCACCGGTCATCGACGAAGTACCGGCCGCCGCCGAGCGCCTGCGCCATGCGATTGCCGCCGAGCCGATCACCGTGGGCGCCACCCGAATTGCGGTGTCGGTGAGCGTGGGCGGTGCGGTGGGCGAAGCGCTGCCGGGCTGCGATGCGACGCTGCTGGAGGACCTGGTGGCGCGTGCGGATGAGGCGCTTTACCAGGCGAAGACGGCCGGGCGTAACCGGGTGAACATGGCGGCGTAGGCTGATCAGCCCCGACCTTCACCGGCACTGATTGCGCGGGCCTCAGTTCCCGGGCGGATCGATCTCGACCTTTCCGTCATCCCCCACCCACACCATGCACAACCGGCCATCGCCTTCGTACTCGTACGACCAGGCCGTGTCCGAACGCGCGTCGCTGATGAAGGTCATGCCCGTTTCGCTACCGGTCTTGGCAAGCGCGCAGGCGCGGACTTTTTCATCCGCAATGCGGCGCGCGGCGGTCCTGGCAGCGGCCGAGTACGCCTCGGGTTTGCCGCAGGCGGTGAGCAGAATCATCGCGGCGGTGGCGGTGGCGAGGGTGATGCGAGTTGTTTGGCGCATGTGGGTGTTTGATGCAGGGTTTGAGAAGCGGGATCGTCGCATGCGGGGCTGGGGGCACAGAAGGACCGCCTCTGCGAACCGCTTCCTTGCGGCATCGGTATCGCTACACATCTGTAGCGTTCGTCACCAAGCCTCAGGAATCGGATAAAACAGCACTCCGCCATCGGACGTTGGATAGATGGCTATTGGAGACCATCCGCTGGTCACCTCAGTGCCTCGATGGTCTGAACATACAGGACGTCGTCGGAGCAACCACCGCCTTCAATCCGCCTGTCTCTGATGTCGTACCACAGAAGATTCAGAGACCGCGGTCGAAAATCCATGGTCCCGGTGAGCACCACGGCCTTTCCATCCCAGGCACCGGATCTGCGTAGGACATTCTTGGGTAGAGCGAGATCGACGCACTCGCCCGACGGGGCCTGGAGTGAGCCCAATCCATGCCCACCGACGTACACCGTCATGACCCCACGCAGCGTTGTTTCGCCCTGTACAGCGGGGACGTGGGTTCTGCACGATGTGGCAAGCATCATCAGCACCGTTACGGCCAACAGCTTTATGACGCCCATGGGACGTTCTCCGTTTCTCTGCAGCATTCTTTTGGTGGCTGGAGCTGGATTGGACAGCTTGGGGGAGAACATCCGGGACGGCGGTATGGCTTTCTCAACATAACCAACGTTAAGTGCTTACAGGGCGCGACCTAACCATCGACCCATACCATCAGAGTGCTAGAGTTTACACCCATGCCAGCTGGAAAGACGGATGAACGATGTCCCCGATCCCTGCTATAGCTTGTTTGAAACTTCCATCGGTGGCAATCCAGCTATCGTAGTTGTCAATTCCACGTTGCTGACTTTTACTGGACGTGATGCTTTTCCTTGGCACTTGAGGATTGGGGTTCATTGCAAGCTACAAGGTGCGAATGGCATGCCAACCCACGAAGAGGTGGAAGCTCTTTCCCACTTGGAGGAGGAGATTGCACCCGCGATTGAGACCGACCAGAACGCAATTTTTCTCGCTCGAATTACGGCTCGCGCGGAACGCGTTCTCCTGTATCGAGTGCATGATCCCGAAAGAGCGAATGAGACGTTGCAACTGCTGATCTCCAATTCAGATGGACAGCGTGAATGGGAATATCAGATGGAGCACGACCTCGGCTGGATCTTGGCGAAACCGGAGCTGGACTTGCTGGTTCAGCCCTCTCATTTCAACTAGCCATGTCCGTTCATTGCGCCAAGTGACAGTGCAAGCATCCGGGCGCAATTCTCAGTGCACACACCCGCTTCCGACCATAAGAGCGCAGCTGTCACCGTCAACTAGAAACGCCCTCCTTTGGCAGGTTCCGGAGGGAAATTGACTGGCCTGTCCTTTGAGCCTGGCTCTTGCCTCACCCAATCAGGCAGGGAGCATCTCCCTGCCTCACAAATAACGGGCACTCAATTATGCCCCCTCCTCCCAAGGACCATCCACTATTCTCCCGCGCCATATGCCTTCTATTCCAGGTGCGACAACGATAATCTTAGCGGTGAGATCACCATCTGACCCTGTCACGGGCGTCCCTTCTTCGATAACCAGATGCCCTCTTCTCAGGTCCTCCAGCGTCCCCGCGAGGTTGAGCCTCAGGAAACCATCAGGATCTCTATTATTGAAATCGACAAATATTCTGATCTCAGACATCTATGGCCTCTGCAACGATCTTGGCTGGGTCGGCGACGTTATCTGCCCCGCGAATCGCCTCAACTTGGGCTCACTGGCGTACCAGCTTATCTCCGAACTCGTGAGCTACCGCCTTTTCACTTCGGGCGCCTATCGCTGCGCTCCCGCCGGGAATAGGAGTCGAACCTGCCGCTTGGCCGCCAGCATCTAAGCTTTGCTCGACGCGCACCCTAGTAACGTCCCATGCGAGGCTTGAACATACCCATCTGCAGGCCGCAAAACCAAAGCAAATGTTATCGAATCACCTCCTCGGCCGACACTGCTCCGGGAGCTCTTCAATAATCTCCACCACACACTTATCGAAACCCAAAAAGCACCGCTCATTTACGTTGTTCAAGTCGGGCGATATCACTTCGAAGTCGACCCATTCCTTGTCAAGCACATTTTCCATACGTGCCGTTCTAGTTTCGCGGATCACAATCCGCCATGCCTGCCTGTTATCACCACCGGCATCTTTTACCAGATTAACCTTAGTCATCAATTCCACAAAGTAGCGCTGCGCCAACCCCAAACTCGGCGCTTCATTTACAACCATCACCTCACATACCTTACGCTCACAACCAACAGCGCCACACAGGATCGAGAGCACGACAAGGGCAGCCCCAACTGCGTGCCTAAGCGATAGAACGGAAATCTTCATCATCTGCCCTCAAGCTTCTTCTCAAGCCTACTTGAATCAATCCGTCCGTCGACTCGAACGGTCCCCTGAAGTGAGCCAAAATTGTGACGATAAGTTGTGGAGTTGCTCCGAAGTGAGTCCTCACCCCTTGCCTGAAGGGCATTCCCCCTTCGATCAGCCATGAGGTGATCGCTCGAGTATCCAGGAAGATTGCTCGACGACCTGCCTTCACGACTGGTGATCGACCGAACCCGATGTACGGTGCTTACCGTGCGCCCAGGTAAAAATGCGAGGCGGTGTTTGGATGCGGATCGTCCGCTCCCGGAGCTTCAATGTCGTTAGATCCACGCCCCTGATCACTGTGCTCCAGGTACTAATGAGAAGAAAGCTCGCCCGTCAGACCTTCAATTGCCCTGAAGCGGGTCAACACACCGCTTGCAGCTCCCCCGAACCTGCGCATCCTTCCAATCCCTGAAAGAGCCTTCGAGCAAGGCTGGCTATTCATAGCACAGGAATAGCCAGCTGCGGTTTCCAGGTCAGGAATCGTATGAGGAACTAAGCGCCTGGGAAGCCGACGGGGTGAGTAGGCCGCGAGGTTCGGAAAATCCTGGGCTGCCAGCCATGGGCTGGCACTACTGGGGAGTCGCGTTCCGCCGGGCATGGCCCGGCGCTACCAGAACACAAAAAAGCCCCGGCCAAGGCCAGGACTTTCTGCTGTATTTGGTGCCGGAAACAGGAATCGAACCTACGACCTACGCATTCATACATGTACCCGCGCGTACTCGTCCGCAGGGAACTGCCAATTTTTGGGGGCGCCACCAGGAAACGACATCGAAAAGGCACCCGGAATGTCGACAGCTACTGCACTGAATACCTCTCCGCCATCATTTGAACGGAACTCTATTCCCGCATCGACAAGGATGCCATCACTTTGCCACCGAAGGATGCTGATCTGGCCTACTACAAAGCCCACCAGTTCTGAGAAGCCAACCTGATCCCCATCGCTGACGGCGCGTGGTGCCAAAGCAAGATTGATCGTCCCATACTCATCCCAGCCACGAACCAAGGTGCTGGATGAAGTAATTTCAAGCGAGTACCCAGAACTGAACTCCAGACAGGCCGACCACGCAAGATCCGAGCGCTGAGCAGCAGGAATGCGGCAACGCGTTACTTCCGCCCCTCGTAACAAATCAAGTTGATCGAAAGAATCCAGCCCCTTAAGCTGCGCTGGAAGGTAGAGCGATCCATCAGCCAGAGAATCAATCATAGTGAAGGGTTTCATGTGGTTTATTTCCGTTAGCGGGAATATCTATGCTCTTCCCACCTGAACTGCTGGTGTCGCGACCGAATACGCCGTGCTCTCCGATTTTAGCCACGGGAATACCGATCGGATGCGGTCCGGGCACTGACGACCACCCTTGAGCTCAACTATCGTCCAAGGCGCGAAATGCTCGTTGAGGAGCGTTTCAAGAGTGCAGCTAGTCGGCTTCGACCCGGCGAGCGAGGGCAACCCATACTGAACGTATTCAGCTACAGCCTGCCGCGCTTGCTCCCGGGCTTGGTCGAGCGTCAGGTGCTCAACCGAACCCAACGTATAACGCTTACCGTGCGCCCAGGTCACGATCCACGCTTTGTGTCCTGATGGCTGGACGCGAAGGATCAAACCACGAACCTGAGTGTCCCTGAGCTCGTAGGGGCGATTTCGGGGCTCAGCTGTGGGAACAATGCGCTTGGTGAGGGCGGATGACATCAGGCGGAGGATCTTTAGTGGCGATAAGACCAACTTAGGACAAGATGCGAGGCGGTGATTGGATAAGGATTGTCCGTGTCTGCCCAGACCTATACATAGAGCCAACCCTGCTGCTCATCCTGTAGCCTGGCAGTCAAGACCTTCCGCATGGTTCGATTTGCAGAGGTGACGTCCTAAGCTAAACTTCGACCCACGAACGGCTTGCTGCGACCAGAGAGTGACGCTCCCTACCCGGTCGACACTCTTCAAAAATGGCAACTCCAAATGAGTGACTCCACTAGTTTTTCCCACATTTGCTCAAGGGCGCTCAGTAGACCGGTCTTCACCGCACTTGCGAAGGGAGCCGACCCTCTTAAGATCCTCGCACCGCTGCTAGAACAACTAGCGGAGCGCGAGGTTCGCAGTGTCGCTGGCGCACTGGAGCTGGCCTTCAGTCACCTCAGCAGCCACCATAGGAATGAGTACGTCTACAAGAGTGCAGTGATTGATCGTATTGTGTTCGGGCGACACAGCCCCGCTAATTCAGCCGTTGGCATGGAGCTCCATGTCGGAAAATCTATTGTCGACATTGCGGTCTTCAACGGAACGTCGACGGCTTACGAGGTAAAAAGCGAGCTTGACTCACCTCGCCGCCTTACTTCACAGACCACTGACTACCTCAAGGCCTTCGACAAGGTATATGTGGTGTCGCCTCGTAACAATGCGCACCGATACGAGTCGTTCTGCGACCAGCGCGTGGGGATCATGGAGCTCAACGAAAGAGGATCCCTCAGCACCGTTCGCGAGGCCGCTAGCAATATCCACAATGTTGACACCCGGGCTCTGTTTAGGATGCTTCGGCGTGACGAGTACGTTGGCGCCATTGAGAAGCACCTCGGGCAGAAGATCTCTTTACCTAATGGACTTGTCTCGCAGTATTGCGAGAAAGAATTTTGCAAACTATCCGTCGAGGACGCTCACGCTATCCACTTGAAAGCCATGAGGGGGCGAACGACCAACAAGGAATTTGTGAGCTACTTAAGGGCTCTCCCTAACCACCTACGCGCCTTAGGCTATTCATCGAACCTAAGTTCGACGCAGCGCAGCAAGATTCGCGAGGTTCTTGACTCTCACGCGCAATTAACTTAAACATCGGGGACCACATCACTCACTGGATGACGATGTATAGCCCTTACCTCTGCGGTCGCCGCTCTGAGCTGCTTGCTCTCCGGAATCTGAAGTCAGAGAACGTAGATTTCGAAAAATTTGTTCCTGTAGTTGAACCGGTACTAGAGAACACAGGAGATCTTCTGCGATTCATTGATACTTACGGTAGAGAAGGAATTCGCGCCGTTATCATCATGAATCCAAATCGGCATCAATACAAAGGCGGTGCCGGAGTCGCAGGAAATTTACGCAAGGACCTGGCCGATTCGTTCGCCAAGTACACGGACCTTATTCCAGGCTTCATCTGGGATGCGAAGACAAATATTGCTCAGGCTAGCGCCTTCCAAAAGATCTATTCCGACAGACAGGTCGCCTTCCTACTTGATAGTCCTGTCATTAGTGATGCGGATCTAAAGTCCATCGCACACAGCCCAGAAACAGTCTTTGTCTTCTCACTCAGCTCAAGCGTAGGCAAGAAGCAACTCGCACTCATCCCGAAGTCTAAGATTGTTTCGATCCGCGATGGATTCAAGAAGCTCCCACGGAATGCTGATTACAACGGCGTTGAGTTCTTCAGTGACCAGCACCAACTAGTCGGCAAGGACTTCGCAGGAGTTGGCGATTACACCATTACCGGCAAAGCGCTGGAGATCGGGGGCGGAAAACCCGGCGCAGTGGCGATTCACGCCTCCTTCCGTCCGAACGGCAAAGATGAAGCCTGGATAGAGCACTTCGTGTCGGACGAGATCGACCGCGACGTGGGCGACGCCGCCTCCAAATTTCTCGAAGCAGCCAAGAAGCTTGTACGCGCCGCGAAAAAGAGACCTGCAGAGTTTGTAACCAATACCGCGCTAGATGCGTACCGTAAACATGTCGCTGAGGACACTTTTCCGGGACTTGGGAAGAACAAGGAGTATCAGATTCGCCACCACATCGTTCAGATGCTCGCACTTCTTTGAAATGAGACTTCCTCAGCTTGCCCTGTATTAGCGTGATCAGGAATGGCTAGACCCTGAGCTCAAGGAAGGAAGGAAGGAAGGAAGGAAGGAAGGAAGGAAGGAAGGGGCAAACCCCCTCCTTTCCCCTGAATTTATTATTCTGAATCCTCGGGACTGAAGGCAACCACATCGCTAAAGTCGGGCTCATGATCGGTGGTGCAGTTTTTGTGCCTCGCGATCGTACTTCCCAGGCAACCGGCCGGATACTCTGTAAACTCCCAGCAAACCGTGAAGCCTTCACCTTCGAAGGTCGCAGAGTACGAAAGCTCCGCACCCATTCCTCGATCATCACCGCCATCCTGCTCAATTTCCAATTGAGACTCATCGAGTTCGATGACTTCCCCTGTGGAAATGATTCGAACGTTGAACTTCATTCCATTCTCCTTGTTCAGGTTGACCAGATCATTCTGACCAACACGCCGATGATAGGGTATCGGCACACAGTTCCGTAGCAGATGTTTGCTCACAGAGCCACCGATGCGGTGCGCCGATGGGCGAACTTGACAGAGTATTACCTTGCTTCAACGTAAGCGGGATGGAAGCCGATCGGTCACACGGGTACTGAAGTGTTGCGTGGACAAGAACGATCCGCAACCAGCAGTCTTGAAGCCGGACCAGCACCCAGCTCCGCGCGACCCCATTTCCCATCAATGAGTTCCGCCCCTCCCCCAAACAAAAAGCCCCGACCAAGGCCGGGGCTTTTTGCTGTATCTGGTGCCGGAAATAGGAATCTAACCTACGACCTACGCATTACGAACCCAACAGACTGGACCCAACTACATGATGTCCTCCGGGAAGAGCATAACGCGAGCCTCAACACGGACGGAGCGCACCGGCATGGACGGATGCTAAGCCCAGCAACGCCGGCTCCAGCTATCGCGAGCACGCGAGTGCGATGCCCTGAGCAGGGGTGCCAGCGAGATATCCCTCGCCTAAGCGCCGTCTAAGCCATCCAGCCTCGTCTGTCGCGCTAGTCCATCAATAGCGAAAGGCACGGAGAGAACCGCTCCATCCGCAAGCCCTCCCTGCTCCAGCTACTCAACGGGAAGTCCCAAACAGATACCAGCTTCCATAGCTGACTTGATTACCGCAGGAAGTCCCCCACCGCCCAGGCAAGATGTCAGATGAAGTACCCCTATTGCACGGGTCGCTCCTAAGTACAAGGTTGCCAATCCGCGACGACGATCAGACACGCCCCTTCCATCTTCCGGGAACAATACATTGTCATTGACATCCATTAGATAGACCTCCTCGAACTGAAGGCCCGCCACGAACTCAGGCATGGAAAGAACAAACTTAACACCTTTGCTCGGAATCGAACCTATCTCCTCTCGAGATGATATGGCCACAAAACTATCACGATATTTACCGGCAGCAGCATATCTATTGAACTGCTCATAGTCGCAGCAGAGCACAGCCACGGACCTACCCACCTTTCGCTTGCGTGCCGACCTTGCCGCTGATTCAAACACATGATCAAACTGAGATTGCTCACTACCAAATACTCGAACAGACGGCAATTCGCCGGGCGGAGCCAAGCTTTTCTGGTCATGATCCGGCCAATCGTCTTTCAGAGAAACAGTTGGGGCGTAGCTATCCATATGAATAACCAAGGCATTAATCTGAGGACTGTACCGGAATACCTCCGTGAGGCGAAATTCACCAATCTCCGAAAGATCACTCTTCCACCGACCAAGCCCTTGCCCCATGCGACGAATGTCCTGCTTAATATCTTCCGCCATCACGATCAGAGGAGGCTGATCTGACGAGCGCATAAGTGAATTAATAACCATCCGCTCAAGTCTATTCATCAAATGAAGCTCATCAACAAATATTACATCAAACCCTTCGACAGACCTCGTTAGATCCCACGCATTCGAATCCAAAAATCTATCAAAGTCAGAGACTAACTGATCGACCGTCATTGCCTCTGCACCACGCATCTCAGACCTAAATGCATCATGCAGATCCAAAATTACCCGACGCTCATCCTCCTGCTGAAGCCGCATTCTCCAGCTGTCCCTAGGCATCTTAGATACGTACTCAGCGCGACGGCGTGCCGACTTATAAAAGCCCTCCGGCTCGATCACACAAGCAAATTCAAATAGTATCTCTGAAATGAACGAATTTCCATGATTCGAGTCACTCGCGGCAGCTTCGAATAGACTTACAAAATCAACAGAGCACCCGCCCCTGCGAGCTAGCCAGTCACCTTTTATATAACTCTTGACGACAGAATGAAGCATCTCAGCCTGCATCTCACGACCCTCGACGCCATCGAGCGACAAAGGCTCAACGCCCCGCACACCGACCCCTAAGGCGCGATAAGACTTTGAGTACAGAGTGCCAAGATAAATCGAACCGGCCTCACCAAATAGAACTTCAAATTGGTCGTCGTTGATCATGCTCTTGATCAACGAGCGAGTCGAATCCACGGTTGCCTGGCTATGGGTAAGAAGTGCGAGCCGCAATACATCACCTCTGTCTGCCGCCTCCAGCGCATAGCGCAGCATCTTGACTACCAGTGCAACCGTCTTGCCGCTGCCTGCGGGACCGCGCACGCGCAGGCTCCTAACAACAGGCTGCTTAACAAAAGCACGCTGGCTCGCGGTTAACTTTGATTCGAACCAAACATCCAATGAACCAGAGTACCCAAGAAGTCGATCATTCTCAGGTAACTCAAAGCAATCCGAATCCGCCACGGAGGGGTTACATGACGCGTACTCCAAAGCAGACTTAAATTTCTCCGCAATGTTCTTAGAATCCACTTCGACTGGAAATTGAGACTGAAAGTCGAGGCCTTTTGCCATCACGCCCTGACATACAGCTACAACGGGACCATAAGAACGGCGATCAATCAAGATTCTGCCAGTTTCCCCCGAAAGCCGTGCAGCGGCCTGAAAGCTAATGTAGCTATTGTAATGATAGGGCTTCCAAAGCGCTGGAATACTGGCACCAGAATCGCCAGAAGAACCCAGCGCGCGCAAAATTCGACTGAATGCCACCCGGAGTACACGGCTATCAATGCCACTCAATATGCCGCCATCCGCAATCTCGAACGCATAGAACTTATCGCTACTTATATCATCACTCAATGTGTATACGAAAAAGGACCCCTCAGGAGATTTTAAACATGGGAGCGGGCACCCTCCTTGAGCAGGGTCTAAAATCCACTCGTCCGCAGGCGGCCCATATGACCTGAGAAATTCAGCAGCACGAAGTGACATGAATAGATAATTTGTCAAGCGACATTCTCCAACATCAGGGAAACGACGGCTTCCTGCTCACCCTTGAACGAATCAGTTATGCCAATCCTTGTAAAGTACAACGTCAGCTTCTGAAGGAGGGCCTGAACAAGCATGGGGCGACACGTAGCTAAAGGAAAGAATCCCGCTGACCTCTCAATGGCCGAGCGCGAGGCGAAAACATCAGCTCTCCGCTCGATCGCGAGAGATCGAAACGGCACAACGAATCCAATTTCATCGCGACCAGGAAGATCCGGGAGCACGTACAAATCCAATCTACTGGAATTGACTTGAGCACCCAGCGCATTCTTCATCTTCTTTCTAAGCGACAAAACCCTCTTCTTCAGTTGATCGGACTCGGTAGTTACTCTTACATCTGCAAAGCTTACGGCTTCGCCAGCCAAACCTGCACGCAAGGATGCAAGTGACCTTGAAAGCAAACCGAGATACTCCAGATCAATTTTATGCACACTACCGAGATCGCTTTTCCATCGATCTGCACCAGCTTCAGATAGCAGCCAATCCTGAAATGCAGCATCGCTAACATTGGAAAATGCAGGCACAACCTCCCTGGCAGACTCAACGATTGACGAAATAATTTCGCCAGTCGCTGCAGGCAGAGCGTAACGCTCGAGATACTGATCCGATGTCAATATGCTGAGACAGAAGAACTCTCCATCCCCCTTATCTCCCGCGAGATCGCAGTCGGCACTTATAACGAATCTCAAGCCCCGCTCGGCGCACTGAAGAATAGTTCCTTGCCAGAACTTGCCTTCCTGACCAGCGTATGGGTCCATCCCAAAACGCAGACTTCTATTTTCCATTCTCCGACCCCGTCCCTATTGGCTGCTCAATGATACATAAGAATTCCATCCTCCAATCCGTCAATGTTTTGACAGGAGCGGTGTTGAGCATTGATGACAGAAGACGCCACACTCTCGCGAACTGGACGTATATTTCGAGAAATAGTCGGAGCTAAAGTGACGGGCAACCTACTTGTGCGCCAGTGATTGTTACGAACGGCCGCCGGGCGGAACAGATGCCAGCCCATCTGATTGCAGAGCAAAGCCCAAGAGAGAGACAGAGAGCGCGCGCGAGGCAGAGATAGAGAGAGACAACTTGCAAGCTTGCAACTCAGGCTCATCATCAAAACGCAGTACTGATGCAGTTACCCAAGGCACCACAGATGGCCGGACTCCTCTTGGAACAACGACTTAGCCAACCCCAACTGGCAGCCAGGGTGCCGATAAGTGCCTTGTAAGCCAGGGAGCCGCCACATTGAGCCGATCTGGGCCCGTGAAGCGCCAGGGAAAGCCAGGTGGTGCCCACGCCTGCTTTCAAGGCGGACAGCGGCTTGCGGTGTATGCGCCCCGGAACCGAACCTACGTGTAGTACCTCTCATTGACGTTGCGGTTGCAGGCAAGACACTTTCGATATGCGCCAAAACGCCCAGGACGCTCCCGTCCCAGCAGGCCACCGCATTCACAAACCAAAGCGCTGCGCCCTTGATCCCAGCGCCAAAGCCTTAGAGTAGCGACAAGTGCAAGGGTGACCGATACCGCGATAGCCAACGCCGGGAGCCATCGCGCCATCGCATACACCCCTGCAAGCATCGGACTCTCCCGGAGCATTCCTAACGGCAGCATCAGCAGCAACCCCAGCACCAAAGCTCCAAGTGAGGGCGCATACATCCTTACCATCATCCACGTCCAACGATCCATGTAGCCGTCCCGGTGATTGTTTTTTTGCATCCTTGAGCATATCGGTCGCAGGGGATGAGACTTGAACGGCGAACTTTCTTTGCCGCCCGTATAAGGCCGAACACCACCGTACGCTTCATAGCTGGCCACCATGTCTTGTGACTGCAGGCACTGGCTAATACACCGCCGCCCGCATGTTGCACGTCGAGCTCAGGGCACATGCGCTTTAATAGCGCTTTGTATGGGCTATACACCAGCCTCCAGGACCTCGAAAGCGCGCTTTCACGACCTAGCCCCCATGCAACCTCGGGGCCAATTACGCCCATCGATCAATGAGGACTGAGTTTTACAAGAATCGATATGACCATTCGAGCAGCCATCGAATCGTCCATGTGTCATGTGGATCGTCATAAACACTGCATACGTGGGCGAGCAATCTGTACATCACAACTGGTCGGTTTGGTTTTTGCGAGCGCTGGCAATCCCGACTGAACGTACTCAGCAACGGCTTGCCGAGCCTGGTCACGGGCCTGATCAAGCGTCAGATGCTCGACAGAGCCCAAGGTACGACGCTTACCATGCGCCCAGGTGACGATCCATGCTTTATGGCCTGAGGGCTGCACCCGAAGGATAAGACCTCGAACCTGAGCATCCCTGAGCTCGTAGGGGCGATCTCGGGGTTCTGCAGTGAGAACAATGCGCTTGGTAAGGGCGGATGACATCGGGCGGGTTGTCCGTAAGTGGCGATAAGGCCAACTTAGGACAGGATGCGAGACCGTGTTTGGATGAGGATCGTCCGCAGCCGTTACCAGTAAAGTCGCGCCAGACAGAGGATCCTCATTACGTCGAAATTCACCGTAGCAAGTGAGTGAAGTCAGACACTCATTCCAAGGATCTTCCGGACTTCATCCGTGCGCTTCTTAGAGAAGATCCAACCCTTAAGCTGGGCATTCCATTCCCCCCCAACCGCAAGGAATCTATCCTTGAATTGAACAGTGTTCCCTTTCACAAGGATCGCCTTTTCGCTGTAGTCAACCACTACGGGTGCCACAGTAAAGTCCCCCGTCTGGGGAGAAGCGGCAACTGCCAGCGTTGAATCCAAGTCACCCAACTTCGCACGCGGGGGACTTACATCGCTTTCTTCAAACTGTCCAACCATAAGGGAAAGGTGACCTATGATCTTTTCCTTCAGTTCGTTGGTAGAAGAATACTCACCGATGAGACCGTTCCTCATGCACTCGTCCTTGAAGCTCCAAAGATCCTGGAGTTGCCCAGCGTTCCTCTTTAGTTCGTCAGGCGAAACTGGCTTGTTGGAGAAGTAGACGAGCACGGGCTTTCCAAGCTGCATGAACGTTTGTATTTCTTCCACCGTCCCACTCCTTGCTTCGCCAGTGGGACTCCCTAGCCTCAGTCCAAAAACGGCTATCAGAATGTCGGAACTCACAACAATCTGCTTATTGATCAACTCCTGTGGACGACCGCCCATGATTGGAACAACGTCCGTCTCCCACTTCGTCGGCAGAAATGCGGTCTTTTTGTCAAAGGAATTCTTGACGTTCCATTCAAAAAGCGCCTCCGGAACGATCTTTCTCTCTTCCGCCACATCTGACGGAGAGCCAATCAAAATTCGGTACACCTTGGCCGGAAACGACATACATCCCCCAATGTGAATTGATTAATAAACGCATCAACCCAAGCCTTGCAATCGGCTCACTGTGCAGAGCACGCAGAAAACATTTCAAAGCACCAAATTATCGAAGCGATCGTTTAGAATTGTCCTCGACGCATCGTAGTGCATCGCTGTCGTTGACTTGACCAGGGTCTCCAAGTCGGCATCATCAAGCACGATCATGTAGCCACGCCCATCTCCTGCGGCATCTCTGCACATAGCATCAATCTTCTTGCGATCGCTAACCGCACGGCAAATTAGAATACCAACTTGCCCTCTGGATTTTGAGAACCGCCCAGACAATTGGTCGAGCTCTGGATTCTTAACATCCTCTGTGTAATTTTTGAATTCAACGAAGACGTAGGGCGCGGTGTAGTGCTTTGAAAGCCAACTGAAGAATCCTGTCGTGGCTGAGTTGGAAAAACGGAGATCGACAATCTTCCGCCCCTGATTGATTGGGGCTTGGCGCACGGGGTGTATGAGAGACGGGTAAAGCAAGGCCGAAAGGAGGCCTTCGACAGCTCGCTCATAAGCGTGGGCGTGGGCTCTTCCAGGAGGGACAGCCACCACCTTCTTATAGAGATCGTACAATTGAACGTTCGCGACGTTCTCAATCTCTGCAAACGTACTATTACTGATCGGAGGCGAAGGATCTGCCGCTTTCGCCATTTTATACTTGGCAAGGACATCAGGATTATCCTCCGTCAGTTTTGCTACAGCACCTTTGTCTTTGCCATAGTGTTTCATCAAAGCGGTCTTCGTAACCCTTCGCTTTTTACTCTTCAGCACTTCTACCAGGCCAGATCCACTGGCCAAGTGTTGTTTCTGCATTTCCGGCAACAAGTAGTGCCGATAGTAGGCTCCAGCGTCGTAAGCACCTGCGAGTCGGACAATCGCCTTTGGGACCAATACAAGACTCTCGCCTTTCGGCATGGGAAGCTCTACATGCTTCCCCACCCAGTTTTGCGCTTGCATGTCCCAACAGGGGCCCGATGAGACACCTTCTACCATCGGAATGCCGTAATACCGGCACATGTCTTGAGTGTACTCAATTAGCGGTGCGCGGATGATGTTGCAAACCGCATCAGAGATCATGTCAGCACCCACGCCTTCGATGAGAAGGGCAGTGTCTTCTAAGTCAGAGAGCACGCCAGACTTCGCGGCTTTGCTTGTCAGAAGTGATTCCCACACTGACCCTGCAGATCCCTTGCCGAATGCGTGGCCACGCGACTTGCCAGATGAGTATCCGAGATGAAAATCATTTCTTTCGTTCAACGATCCTAGTAGCGAAACAGCCCTGGCTTTGTCGCCCTTCTGCACCGCACCGAGCACATTGCTAAAGAAGTTTTGGAGGAGGGCGACACACTGACTGGACCACGGAGTGTCCATCGCTCGTATCGCCGTGGGGTCCACAAAAACCGGAAGGTCCGTCTCCAGTGGCACATCCACGAAATCAAGCTCTGCTTGTTTTCGCTTTAGTTTGAATTGCTGAGATACGCGCATCCTGTTCCCCCTGTGCTGGCTTCACTGCCAAAACGAAACGTACCCCATCAGAGACTACCGTGCTACTACCATCCGAGTTTACCGGAGACACCGGGGGAGCCTCGGTCAGCGAGGCTATTGGGTACTTTCATGTAAGTTGGAATGAAGCCAAGTGATCAGGACCAACGCACCCCATTCGCGCGGACACGAACCATCCGCAATGAGCGGCATGGAAGACCAGCCAGCAATCAGTCCGACACGAATCCCTTTCCCATCAGTAGGTTCCAACACCGCCCCAAACAAAAAGCCCCGACCAAGGCCGGGGCTTTTTGCTGTATCTGGTGCCGGAAATAGGAATCGAACCTACGACCTACGCATTACGAATGCGCCGCTCTACCAACTGAGCTATTCCGGCTGAGCACGCAATTCTACGGTGGCCGCCCCCAAGCGGTCAATTGGCACCGCCCCTGCTTGCCAGCAAAGGGGCAGTCACAC
>NZ_QAIW01000161.1:0-1019 GCF_003061285.1 Stenotrophomonas sp. HMWF003
CATTGTGCAGCCTGGCGGGCAGTCGTTCGACGGCAGCCCAGTCGAGGTTGACGTGCCAGCTGGCCACCCCGTCGCGTGGGAACTGAAGGGCGAACTGGCCAACGCAGACCGGGGCGAGGGCGACGGGGTTGTGTGCGGACATATCGATGCCTTGGTAAACGGGCGCTGGCGTGCAGCCGGTGAGCAGGGTGGCAAGCAGGGCTGGAAGTACCCATGAGACGAATGACGTGCGCATGATGTGTGCCGTCAGCGCTTGTGCACCGAGTCGAGCACCGCGTCCCACAGGCCAAGCAGGGCTTCTTCGGAGACGGGCGGGGCGCCGGGGTCCATTTCGTCTCCGGAATCCATCTGCAGGGATAACCCCGGGCTGCCATGCACACTGGCTTTGGCATCCGATACACGCCAGAAGAATCTGTAAAGCTGAACCTTGTTGTTCGTTGTTTTACGCCATACCACTTCATGCCCTTCGCGGCCCGCAACGGCGCGACCTCCCTTCCGCAGTGTTTCAAATTCCCGTGGTGATGCGGGATCGTCGCGGATCATCGGATCGGATCGAAGCAGGGAAAATTGCTTCTGGTCGATCTCCAACTGACCAAATGGAGTGAACATCCTGGGATCTTCCCCTGACAATTCGGCGAAGCTGGATATGTCTGGTGCTTCCACAGTGCCAACCACCAATGACGTGTTGCTCATCCCCGCCGGCCTTGCGTGCAGGCTTGCGCGGAGCTTGATCTCCGCGTTCACCACTGCCCCATCAATGCAGAATCCGCCCGGTTGATCCAGGCTGTTCAGTGGCTGAAGCCGCGAGAATATCCGCTTGTAGGCGGGTAGCTTGGCTTTGATCTCCTCACCTTCGCCCAGCCCTTTGAACAGATGGCCGCGGTCACCCAGCCTGAGGTAGCGCTCGAGATAGTAGGCGCTGATGTTGGTGTCTTCCTCTCGATGCAACAGCAACGCCGCGTTCTCACCTACTTGCTCGTAGTGGCTCAGCAGACTCGGCTCTGTGTCGTGTGGCTGGG
>NZ_QAIW01000162.1:0-3786 GCF_003061285.1 Stenotrophomonas sp. HMWF003
GGGTCATGGTGGCGGAAGAGACTTCGATCTTGTGCGGCATGGGTGTGCTCACATGGAAAACGAGGGGGGGGGGGCAATCGCGTCGTGCCGGGCTCTGCCCGGCAAACCGGGTCACGGTGCCGGGCAGAGCCCGGCGCTACGCGATGTAACGGTGGGAAGGTCATGTTGCCGGGCAGAGCCCGGCACTACGCGTTACAGCTCTTCCACCACCACGTTGCGATTGGTGTAGATGCAGATGTCGCCGGCGATGTTGATCGACTCGGTGGCGATGGTGCGGGCGTCCAGTTCGGTGTGGGCCATCAGCGCGCGGGCGGCCGACAGCGCATAGGAACCGCCGGAACCGATCGCGATGATGCCGTCTTCCGGCTCGATCACATCGCCTGTGCCGCTGATGATCAACGAGGTGTCCTTGTCGGCTACGGCCAGCAGCGCTTCGAGCTTGCCCAGGCGGCGCTCGGTGCGCCAGTCCTTGGCCAGTTCCACTGCAGCGCGCTGCAGCTGGCCGTGCTTCTCAAGCTTGGCCTCGAACAGCTCGAACAGGGTGAAGGCGTCGGCGGCGGCACCGGCGAAACCGGCCAGCACCTGGCCCTCGCGACCCAGACGGCGCACCTTGCGGGCGTTGCCCTTCATCACCGTGTGGCCAAGGGTGACCTGGCCATCGCCGGCAACCGCGACATGACCGTTGCGGCGCACCGAAATGATGGTGGTGGCGTGAAATACGTTGGGGTTCTGACTGGGGTCCATGGAGCCTCCGGGGTGACAGAGACTGAGGTGGGGTCGTTGCCGGGGGCTTCAACCCACCCTGCCCTGCGGCCCGGTGACGCAGTGGATCGATTCAGCTTTCGTTGCTGCTCTTGCGCCGCTTCGCGCGCGGGTGCGCGGCGTCGTAGACCTTGGCCAGGTACTGGAAATCCAGGTGCGTGTAGATCTGCGTGGTGGCGATATCGGCATGCCCGAGCAGCTCCTGCACGCCGCGCAGGTCGCCGGAAGATTCCAGGATGTGGCTGGCGAAACTGTGCCGCAGCATGTGCGGGTGCACATGCTTGAACAGGCCCTGGCGCTGGGCCAGCTGGCGGATGCGGATCTGGATGGCGCGCTGGGTGATCGGCCCGCCCTTGCGCCCGGGGAACACCGGCGCGGTCGCTGCACCGCCGCTTTCGGCCCTCCAGCCCTCCAGCGCGGTGCGCGCGTGCGAGCCGAACGGCACGCGCCGCTCGCGGTTGCCCTTGCCCAGCACGTTCACCAGCCCGGTGGTGAAGTCCAGGTCACGCCAGATCAACGCGCACAGCTCGCTCAGGCGCAGACCGGAGGAATAGAACAGTTCCAGCAGCGCGCGGTCGCGCAGGCCCAGCGGCACATCGGTGGGCAATTCCACCAGCTGCACGGCCTCGTCGGCGTCAAGCACCTGTGGCAACTTGCGCGGCGCCTTCGGGGCCTTGAGGCCTGCGGCGGGGCTGGCCTCGATGCGGCGGTGCTTGAGCAGCCACGCATAGAAACTGCGGCACGCCGACAGGCGACGCTGCAGCGACGTGGGCGAGAGCCCGCGGCGGTGTTCGGCGGCGATGAACTGGCGCAACTGCTCGCCATCGAGCGCCTCGATGCGCGCGTCGTGGTCGTTGGCCCAGCCGGTCAGGGCCTCCAGGTCGCGGCGGTAGGCGTCCAGGGTGTGCACCGACATGCGCCGCTCCACCTCCAGGTGCGAGAGGAATTCCGCAGCGGCCCCCATGCCAGCGCCCACGTCGGCGTCAGTCGTGGGTGAAGCGGGCCAGACCCACCGCCAACGCCTCGCCCATCATGCGCAGGAACAGCGTGCCCATGCCCGGGTAGAAGCGGTTGGGGTCGTGGCTGCCCACGGCGATCAGGCCCACACCCGGCAGCGGCAGCAATGCGCTGGACTGCACCGTGTCGGCGAGTGCGCCGTACAGCACGGTGTTCTTCTCGGCCTGCAGGCGGCCGCAGATCGGCTCGCCGTCCTTGAGGCAATCGCGGAACGATGCCAGCAGCGGGCTGTCGGCCGGGATGACCTGCAGCCACGGCGCCTGCTCCAGCCCGGCCACCGGCTGCAGCATCACCAGGCGCACCTTGTCGCCGGCGAAGTCTTCTTCCAGTGACGCGGCCATGGCCCGCAGCGTGTCGGCGGCCGTGGTCTGCTTCATCAGCGCCAGGGTCAGCTGATGGGTGCGAACGGCCAGGCGCTCGTTGACCTGCGCGTTGGCGGCCAGGTCGGCCAGCCGTCGCGACAGCTCGCGGTTCTTGTCGCGCAGCACGTCCAGCTGGTAGCTGGCCAGCGATGCGGTCGGGCCGTCATCGCGCGGCACCACCATGGTGAGCGCCAGGTCCGGGAACTGCTTGAGGAACGCCGGGTGCCGCCGCAGCCAGGCGGCGACCTCGTGCGCACCGATCTTCTCGACCGTCTCGTTCATGCGTGCCACTCCCCTTCAAAGACGAAGGCTGCCGGGCCGGACATCACCACCTGGGCGTCGTCGGCCGGCCAGCGCAGGCGCAGCTCGCCACCGGGCAGCGACAGCGTGGCGTCGCGCTCCAGCCGGCCACGCTGCATCATCACCACCGCCGCCGCGCACGCGCCGCTGCCGCAGGCCAGGGTTTCGCCCACGCCGCGTTCGTACACGCGCAGGCGCGCATGGCGGGCGTCGATGACCTGCACGAAGCCGACATTCACCGACTGCGGGAAGGTGGCGTGCTGCTGCAGCAGGTTGCCCAGGCGTTCAACCGGGGCGGCATCGATCAGGCCCACTTCGATCACCGCATGCGGGTTGCCCATCGACACCGCGCCGAAGCGCACCGTGTCGCCCTGCAACGGCAGCAGGTATTCATCGCGCGCGCGGGCAAAGCCCAGCAGCGGCACCTGCGCCGGCTCGAAGCGCGGCACGCCCATCGCCACCGCGTACTGGTCGTTGCCCAGGCGTTCGATGGTGTGGGTGGCCAGCGGGCTGTCGATGGCGAAGCGCTCGCCGTCGGCTGCGCCATCGCGCACCAGCCAGGCGGCCACGCATCGGGCGCCGTTACCGCACTGCTCGGACTGCGAGCCGTCGGCGTTCCAGATGCGGTAGGACGCCACCGACCCTTCCGCACGCGGGGACTCAATGGTGAGGATCTGGTCGCAGCCAACGCCGGTATGGCGGTCGGCCAGGCGCGCGGCCAGGGCCGGGGTGGGCGCGGGTGTACCGTCACGCAGGTCCAGGACGACGAAATCATTGCCGGCGCCGTGCATCTTGCTGAAGCGCAGCACCGGGGAGGCGGCCTTAGTCATTACCGTCTTCGGACTTCAGCGCCGCGTCGACCGGATCGGGGACCACCGGCGGGTTCTCGGTGTCATCCACGGCAGCCGGCGTGGTCTCATCGACGTCCGGCTCGGCGACTTCTTCGACCGGCACCGGCTTCTGCGGCAGCACCAGCGGGCCTTTGTTGCCGCAGGCGGCAAGGAGAAGCAGCGAGGCCGCTGCCAACGGAATCAGGATTCGGTTGCGATGGGGGATGCTCATGGCCCGAGTATAGCCGTGCGGCGCCTCAGCGCATGTGGGTTGACGCCCCACCCGTTGCTGCGCAGAACGCGGGCCCCGCGTTACAACTACCCCCCGCCGCTTCGCAGCCGCCCCCTGACTCAGGGGCTCGTTTCCCCATCATTCAGGGAGTTTCTTCCGGTGGCAGCGGGCGGCTCCACAGCCAGATCGCCACCGCCGCCATGCTGCCGATGGAGAACCACTTCACCCAGGCGATCGGCACGCACCAGAGCATGATGCCGGCGCAGACCGCCATGGTCAGGGT
>NZ_QAIW01000163.1:0-7171 GCF_003061285.1 Stenotrophomonas sp. HMWF003
TCACCCCACAGTACTGGGCTGCGCGCCTACCCAACGCCGATGCGCTGATCCTGGACCGTGCCCAGATCCAGGCGCAGAACGCGCGCATGCGCGCCGACGATGCCTCCATCCACGACCTGCGCGCGCTGCCCGCACAGCTGCCGCGGGCGCAGGTACTGGCCGCGGTGCAGGCGTTGTCGAAATGGCCGGAGAAAACCCTGTACGGCGTGGATGGCAAAACGCTGGGGGCCTCGCAGCGCACCGCCAGCCTGGACAACCTGGCGCTGGCCGCCATTCCGGCGCAGCGCGCGCTGCAGTACGGCCTGGTCACCCATCGCGCCGCACTGCGTACCTTCCCCACGTCGCTGCGGGTATTCACCACCCAGGGCGACATCGACATCGACCGCTTCCAGGAGTCGGCGCTGTTCCCCGGCGACGCGGTGGCGGTGCTGCATGAAAGCGCCGATGGCCAGTGGCTGTTCGTCACCAGCGAGCGCTATGCGGCGTGGATCGAGAAGCGCTTCGTCGGCATCGGCGATGCAGCCACGGTGCTCGGCTACGGCCAGCACGGGCCGTACCGGGTGATCACCGGCGCCACCGCCTTCACCGCCTACACGCCGGAAGAACCCCGCGTATCGCGGCTGCAGCTGGACATGGGCGTGCGCCTGCCGGTGCTGGCCGACTGGCCGCCGGGCACGCCGGTGAACGGCCAGCAGGCACACGCCGGTTACGTGCTGCAGCTGCCGGTGCGCAATGACGATGGCCGCCTGGCGCTGGTACCGGCGCTGCTGCCGCGCGCACAGGACAGCGCGGCCGACTACCTGCCGCTGACCCCGCGCACCCTGCTCACCCAGGCCTTCAAGTTCCTCGGCGAGCGCTACGGCTGGGGCCACGACTACGACACCCGCGACTGCAGCGGCTTCGTGTCCGAGATCTACCGCAGCGTGGGCGTGCTGATGCCGCGCAACACCAGCGCGCAGGCGGTGAGCCCGGCGCTGGACCGCATCGCCTTCACCGGCAAGGACAGCAAGGCCCGGCGCACCACGGCGGTGAACCAGCTGCAGGTGGGCGACCTGGTCTACATCCCCGGCCACGTCATGATGGCCATCGGCCATGTGGATGGCCGCACCTGGGTCATCCATGACACCGCCGGCGGCAGCTGGTCCGGCCCCGACGGCACCCGCGTGCAGGCGCACCTCAACGGCGTGTCGGTGACCCCGCTGGAGCCGATGATGGCCAGCGACACCGTGAGCTACATCGACCGCATCACCAACATCCAGCGCCTTCGAGCCCAGACTCCTGAATGAAGATCACCGACATCGAACTTGGCATGCTGCGCGTGCCGTTGAAGACCCCGTTCAAGACCGCGCTGCGCACCGTGGATACGGTGGAAGACGTGGTGGTGCTGGTGCGCACCGACACCGGCCATACCGGCTACGGTGAAGCGCCGGCCACCGCGGTGATCACCGGTGATACCCACGGCTCGATCATCGAGGCCATCAACAGCTTCATCAAACCGCGCCTGATCGGCCAGGACGTGGCCAACCTCAACCATGTGTGCGCGCTGATCCAGGGTGCGATGGAGCGCAACACCAGCGCCAAGGCCGCGGTGGAGATCGCGGTCTACGATCTGTGGGCGCAACTGCACAAGGCACCGCTGTACCAGATGCTGGGCGGTGGCGACCCGGTGATCACCACCGACATCACCATCAGCGTGGACTACATCGACAAGATGGTGGCCGATTCGCTGTCGGCGATCGAACGCGGTTTCGAGTCGCTGAAGATCAAGGTGGGCAAGGACATCGGGCTGGACATCGAGCGGGTCAAGGCTATCCACGCCGCCGTGCAGGGCCGTGCGCTGCTGCGCCTGGACGCCAACCAGGGCTGGACCGCCAAGCAGGCGGTGCATGCGATGCGCACGCTGGAAGAGGCCGGGGTGGTGCTGGAGCTGCTGGAGCAGCCGGTGAAGGCCGCCGACATCAGCGGGCTGAAGTACGTCACCGACCGGGTCAACACGCCGGTGATGGCCGATGAGAGCGTGTTCAACCCCGGCCAGGTGGTCGACCTGATCCAGCAACGCGCCGCAGACATCATCAACATCAAGCTGATGAAGACCGGCGGGCTGTCCAACGCGATCCGCATTGCCGACATCGCCGCCATCTACGGGGTACCGTGCATGATCGGCTGCATGATCGAGTCGAGCATCAGCGTGGCGGCGGCCGTGCACCTGGCGGTGGCCAAGAGCGATGTGATCACCAAGGTGGACCTGGACGGGCCGTCGCTGGGGCAGTTCAACCCGGTCAGCGGCGGGGTGAATTTCAACGAGTCGGAGATCACCATCAGCGACGCGCCGGGGCTGGGCATCACCGAGGTGCGGGGCCTGGAGATGATCACGCCGCCGCGGTGGTGAGGCTGCCTCCACCACCTGCGGGTAGAGCCACCCCATGGGTGGCTGCTGTTCGTGCGATTCCGGTGTGCGCAGCCGACCAACGGTCGGCTCTACTTCGCGCGATGCCGCCTTGCGCAGCCGACCAACGGTCGGCGCTCCCCGGCAGCTTGCGTATGCTCTCCTTTCCAGACCCGATGCCCCACCCATGCCCCCTCTGGTGAAAATCCGCTCCGAGCGTGACCACATGTCGGCGATCGAACGCCGCATCGCCGACTTCATCCTCGACAACGCCCACCTGCTGCGCGACTACTCGTCCCAGCAGCTGGCCAGTGCGCTGGGGATCAGCCAGTCCAGCGTGGTCAAGTTCAGCCAGAAACTGGGCTTCAAGGGCTACCCGGACCTGAAGTACTCCATCGGCGAGGCGGTGGCCCGCGCCGGCAACGGCACCCGGGCCGAGGCGCCGGCTGCGGCCGACGACAACGCCTACATCGGCATCGCCGAGCGCCTGCGGCTGAGCAAGGCCGCCGCCGAGGAAGAGACCCGGGTGGCCAACCCGCAGGCCGATGTCGAGGCCATCGTGCAGTTGATCGACGCCGCGCCCAAGGTGTTCGTCTACGGCCTGGGCGACGACGGCCTGTACGCGCGCGAGTTCGCGATGCGGCTGTCTCTGCTGGGCATGCTCACCGTGCACCACGCCGACCCGATCCTGATGATGGCCAACCTGTCGGCGGCACGCGCCAACGACGTGATGCTGGTGTTTTCCGAGTTCGGCAAGCTGCCGCAGCTGTTCCAGCTGTCGCGCCAGTTCCAGGACGTGGGCGGCAAGGTGGTGTCGATCACCCGGCACAGCGCCAACCCGCTGCGCGCGCACGCCGATGCCTCACTGGTGCTGTGCGCGCACGACCCGGCGCCGCACCTGGCCCAGCTGCTGTACCGTGCCTCGTTGCAGTCCCTGCTGGATTTCGTCTTCGTGCTGCTGTGCCACGCCAACCCGGACCGCCACCGCCAGCTCGGGGTGAACCTGGAACGGATCGAACACCTGATCGACACCTGATCAACACCTGCTCTTCTGGAGTCCGCCACGATGCTGCCGTTGTTCCGATCCGTCTTCGCCGTCGTGCTGGCCACCAGCGCCCTGCCCGCCGCCGCGCTCACTCCGGCAGTGGGGCCGTTGCAGGACCACCACCAGATGATCGTGGTCGTCACTGACAGCTGGGATGCCGCCCATGGCCGGCTGCAGGCCTACACACGCACCCCGCACGGTTGGGCGCCACAGGGCAGCGCATTCGAGGTGGCCGTAGGCCGCAACGGCAGCGCCTGGGGCGTGGGCGTGGTACCGGCGCAAGGCGTTGGCCCGCACCAACCTGGTGACCCGGTGAAGCCCGGGGATCCGGTAAAGAAGGAAGGCGATGGTCGCAGCCCGGCCGGCGTCTTCACCATCGGCCCGGCCTTCGGTTACGCCCCGACGATCACCACCGCCCTGCCGTACCAGCCGATGCTGGCCAGCAGCTACTGCATGGACGTGCCCGATTCGCCGTACTACAACCGCATCGTCGATGCCGAGGTCGTGGGTAGCGACGCGGTGGAAGGCTCCACCGAGCCGATGCGCCTGGACCTGCACAACAAGGGGGATGTGCGCTATCGCGAGGGCTTTGTGATCGAGCACAACCCGAAGGCCGAAGCCCGCCGCGGCAGCTGCATCTTCGCCCACCTGTGGCGCACGCCCGGGGAGGCCACCGCCGGCTGCACCGCCATGCAGCCCGAACACATGCAGCGCCTGCTGGCCTGGCTGGATCCGATCAAGCACCCCCTGTTCGTGCTGCTGCCGCGCACGCAGTACCAACAGATGCAGTACGACTGGAACCTGCCGCCCGCACCGGAAAACACCCGATGAGCGCCCCGGCCGATCCCCAACTGGAACGCGCGGTCAGCCGCTGGCAGATCGTCGGGCTGTCGATCAACGATGTGATCGGCAGCGGCATCTACCTGCTGCCCGCCGCCACCGTCGCCCTGCTCGGGCCCTTCAGCCTGTGGGGCGTGGTTGCCGCCGGCATCGTGGTGGCGCTGCTGGTGCTGTGCTACGCGCAGGCGGCCAGCTACTTCGACGAGCCCGGTGGCAGCTACCTGTACGCCCGCGAGGCGTTCGGGCGGTTTGCCGGGTTCGAGATCGGCTGGATGATCTGGCTCACCCGGATCAGCTCGGCCGCCGCGCTCAGCAATGCGCTGGCCGACGCGGTCGCACGGTTCTGGCCATGGGCCGGGCACGACCTCGGCCGCGTGCTGATCATCGTGGTGTCGCTGGGCTTCCTCACCGCCGTCAACGTGGCCGGCGTGCGTTCGGCCGCACGCACCGGGGTGATCCTGGTGATCGGCAAGCTGCTGCCGTTGCTGCTGTTCGTGGCGATCGGCGCGTTCTACGTCGACATGGATCTGGCCTTCTCCGGAGTCCGCCCGGACCCACACGACCTGCAGCGCATGGGCGAGGCGGCGTTGCTGCTGCTGTACGCCTATGCGGGCTTCGAGAACATCCCGGCCGCTGCGGGCGAGTACAAGAACCCGCGCCGCGACATTCCGTTCGCGCTGATCACCATGATCATCAGCGTCACCGTCATCTACGGCGCGGTACAGCTGGTGGCACAGGGCACGCTGGCCAACCTGGCCGCCTCGCCCACGCCGCTGGCCGACGCGGCCTCCCGTTTCGGCGGCGAAGCGCTGGCGCTGATCCTCACCGTGGGCGCCACCATTTCCATCCTGGGCACCAACAGCAACACCATGATGATGGGCCCGCGCTTCCTGTTCGCCCTGGCCCGCGACGGCTACGGGCCGAAGCTGCTGGCCAACGTGCACCCGCGCTTCCGCACGCCGGCGGCGGCCATCGTGACCCAGGGCGTGATCGCGCTGGCGCTGGCGCTGTCCGGTTCGTTCGTGCAGCTGGCGCTGCTGTCGATGACCACGCGCCTGTTCGCCTATATCGGCACGGCCGCGGCGGTGCTGGTGCTGGCGCGCCGTTTCCGCGACCGCCCCGGTGCGTTGAAGCTGCCCGGCGGCCCGGTGATTCCGGTGCTGGCGCTGGTGCTGTGCGTGGCGCTGTTCGTGAGTGCCAGCTGGCAGAACATCGCCGCCGCCGGCATTGCCTTCGCGGTGGGCGCGGTGATCTACAGGCTGCCGCGCAAGGACCGACCGGCCTGAACAGACACCGCGCGGTGGCTGACGCTTGATGTGTCATTCACCTCGTGGGTCCACGGCGTTAACCGGCCACTGGGTAGGGTGGAGCCTCACCCAACCGGAGCCACCACATGCCTACTGATTACCAGATTCCCGGCCGGGTGCCGGAAGACGGTGTGCCGCGCCAGGCGGTATCGGACTATTGGCGCGAACGCTTCCCGAGCGAGCCGTACTACGACAACAGCCAGTTCTACGACGATTACGAGCCGGCCTACCAGCTGGGCCACTACTCCCGGGCCGACGAGATGATCCGCGCCTACGAGCAGGTGGAAGCCGAGCTGGAAACGCGCTGGGCGCAGGAACGCGGCAAGAGCAAGCTGACCTGGGAACAGGCGCGCAACGCGGTGCGCCGGGGCTGGGATGAATCCACTGCCCTGCACCAGTCGCACCTGGACAAGGGCGTGCCGCGCGGCACCTGAGGCAGCGCGCGGCACCTGCCCGCGCTTAGTCGCCGCTGGGCAGCGGCGGGATCTCGCGCACAGTGCCACCCGCGGCCATCAGGTCGCGGGTGTTCTTCTGCACCGCCACCGCGCCGAACAGGCTCAGGGCGAAGGCCATGCCGTAGAAGCCCTTTTCGCTCAGCAGCAGCGTGGCGTTCCACAGGCCCACCAGCAGCAACAGCAGCGAGGCCAGCAGGGCGAACCAGCACAGCGCGTAGTACAGGCCGCTGACCGGAATGTCTTCGACGCGATCACGCACGCTCTTCTGCAGCGACACCGCCGCAAACAGCCCGAACAGCAGCAGGGTGAGGTAGTAGCCCTTCTCGTTGAGTGCCATCTCGGCGTTGAACAGACCAACCAGATAGGCCGCCGCGCCCAGCAGCAGCGCTGCCCACGAGGCGGCGATGAAGGCCGGGGAGGGCTTGTGCACCTGTTGTTTCATAGGATCCAACTCCATTTGATGGCGGCAAGCCGCATACGCCGCCCCACGGGCAGCCCGCGCCAACGGTAGCCGATCACGGCCCGCGCGCCTACGGGGGATGACGTATGGTCCACGCCGCGTTGATGGGCATGCTGTACAACCATGGCTGGCCATCGCATCCCCACCCGGAGATTCCCCATGACCCGCAAGCTGCTGCTGTCGCTCGCCGTCACCCTCACCCTGCCCCTCTTCGCCACCGCCTGCGTGGCCGCTGACAAGGCGGCCGCCCCGGTCCTGAAGAAGGCCGAGTGGCCCTTTGCCGCTACCGAAGCCGGCACCTTCAACGAACCGTGGGCAATGAGCTTCCTGCCCGATGGCAGCCTGCTGGTCAGCGAAAAGGCCGGCACCTTGCAGCATGTGGACCTGAAAACCGGCAAACGCGCTGCCATCAGCGGCGTGCCCAAGGTGGCCTATGCCGGCCAGGGCGGCTTCGGCGACGTGCTGCCGCACCCCGGCTTCGCCAAGAACCAGCTGGTGTATGTGAGTTATGCCGAAGCTGGCGAAGGCGACACCCGCGGCGCCGCCGTGGGCCGCGCCCGCCTGGTGCTGGCCGCCGATGGCAGCGGCACGCTGCAGGACTTCAAGGTGATCTGGCGCCAGACCCCGAAGGTCGAAGGCGGCGGCCATTACGGCCACCGGCTGGCGTTCGGCCCGGAC
>NZ_QAIW01000163.1:7181-12912 GCF_003061285.1 Stenotrophomonas sp. HMWF003
ACGAAATGGGCCCGGCCGGTGGCGACGAACTCAACCTGATCGAGCGCGGCGCCAACTATGGCTACCCGATCGTGTCCAACGGCAACCATTACGACGGGCGCGACATTCCCGACCACAGCACGCGCCCGGAATTCGCCGCGCCCAAGGTGACCTGGACGCCGGTGATTTCGCCGGCCGGTTTCATCATCTACACCGGTACGCAGTTCCCGCAGTGGAAGGGCAGCGGCTTCATCGGCGGGCTGTCGTCCAAGTCACTGGTGCGGGTGGCCTTCGATGGCGACAACGCGCGCGAGGCCGAGCGCTTCGACATGGGCGAGCGCATCCGCGAAGTGGAACAGGGCCCGGATGGCGCGATCTGGCTGCTGGAAGACGGGAAGAACGGCCGGTTGTTGAAGCTCACCCCGAAGGGGTGAGTCACGGGCGTACCGGATAAACGCGTACCGACCAACGGTCGGTACCTACCGGGTGTGATCAACCGTCAGTAGTCACCGGCGCGGGTAGCGATCAAGGATCGCTACCCGCGCGGCACCGCGCATCGGTCAACGGGCATCAGGCAGGCATGAGGAACCGACCCGCGGTCGGTTCCCCGCTGATGCGCGCCGGTCAGTCCTGCACGGTCACGATGCCGACCTTGGCCTTGGTGCAGTCGTTGGCCGGGCAGATGCCGTTGATCCAGACCTGGCCGTTGCCCAGCATCACACCCTGCCAGTTGACGAACACATCGTCGAATTTCTGTTCGGTGATGGTCTTGGCGATGTCGGCGGTGATGATGCGGTCGTACTCGCGCTCGAAGGTGGCCGCGTCGGCCACCTTGCGCTTCTTGCCGCCCACGTTGACGCTCACCGGGTACAGCGGCAGGGCCGCCACCGCCTTGGCATCATGCGCAGCCACGCCTTTCTGCAAGGCAGTGAACACCGCCTCATAGCGGGGCGCATCGCCGAGCAGGCGTTCAATGCGCTGACGAACGTCGCCCTCGCTGCTGTCGGCGCTGGCATCCGGTGCGGAAGCCGCGGGCGCGGTCTGCGCAGCCGCTTCGGCCGGCGTTGCCACCGCATCGGGCGACATGCCGGCCGCCGGCGCATCCTCGCTCGGCGTGGCGGTGGTGGTGGGCGGTGAGGTCGGCGCGGGAGCCGCATCGGTCGCCGGTGGTGCCGGCTGCGAACACGCGGCCAGCAACAGGGTGGGAAGCAGGATTCGGATCGCGCGCATGCTGGGCTCCAACGATTATGCAAGGCAGCCAGCGTACCCGCCCAAACGTCAGCCGCCGATGACGGCACACCCTGCGCCACCGCACATGATGGCCCCACGCCCACAGAACCGGGGTAGAGCCGACCGTTGGTCGGCTACCGTCAAGCGGAGACCGACGCGTTTGGGGCAGCCGACCAACGGTCGGCTCTACCGCCGGGGCGGCGGCGATGCCCCCACAGGATCAACCGGCCAGCAGCTCGAAGATCACCGGCTCGCCGCTCGCCGACGACGCACACACCCACAGCTCAAACTGGCCCGGCTCGGCGCGGAACACGCCGTCGCGGCCGGTGAAGCCCAGTGCAGTGCGGTCCAGGGTGAACTGCACCTCGGTGCTCTGGCCCGGCTGCAGCGCCACCTTGCGGAACGCCTTCAGCTCACGCACCGGCCGCACGCGGCTGGCCACGCGGTCGTGGATGTACAGCTGCACCACCTCCTCGCCCGCCACCGCACCGGTGTTGGTGAGCGTGGTGGTGATGGTCAGGGTGTCGTCCCAGCCGAGTTTCTCGGCACTCAGCTGCGGCACGCCATAGCCGAACGTGGTGTAGCCCACGCCATGCCCGAACGGATACAGCGCCTCGTTCGGGATCTCGCGCCAGCGCGCCTTGAACTCGGACATGGTCGGCAGTTCCGGGCGACCGGTGCGCGGGTGGTTGTAGAAGAACGGCTGCTGGCCCGACACCTGCGGGAAGCTCACGGGCAGGCGGCCGGACGGGTTGTAGTCGCCGAACAGTACATCGGCCACCGCATGACCGGTCTGGGTGCCCAGGTACCAGGTGATCGCCACCGCCTGTGCATTGCGCACCGCGCCCTGCAGCGCCAGTGCGCGACCATTGCGCAGCAGCACCACCAGCGGCTTGCCGGTCATGGCCACCGCTTCGGCCAGCGCCTGCTGGGCCGGCGGCAGGGTGATTTCCACGCGCGACTGCGCTTCACCGCTGTACCGCTGCGGTTCGCCCAGCGCCAGCACCACCACGTCGGCGCGCAGCGCAGCGGCCACGGCCTGCTCGATGCCGTCCTGCACGGCCGCTTCCAGGTCACAGCCCGGCACGATTTCCAGCAGCGCTTCGTCGCCAATCGCCGCACGCACGCCGGTCTCCAGGCTCACATAGCGCGACTTGTCGCCGAACAGGGTCCAGCAGCCTTCGATGTTCTCGCGGTCCTGCACGAACGGGCCGATCAGCGCGATCTTCTGCCCGGTCTTCTTCAGCGGCAGCACCGCGTCGGTGTTCTTGAGCAGCACGATCGAACGGCGCGCGGCATCGCGCGACAGCGCATCGTGTTCGGCGATGTGCGCGGTGGACGCTTCGCGGTCCAGGTCCAGCGAACGGTAGGGATCGTCGAACAGGCCGATCGCATCCTTCAGGCGCAGGATGCGGCGCACCGACTCGTCCAGCGTGGCCATCGGCACCTCGCCACTCTCGATCAGGCCCGGCAGGTGCTCGGCGTAGAAGCCGCTCTGCATGCTCAGGTCCAGGCCGGCGGTGAACGCCTTGGCGGTGGCGTCGCGGTCATCGGCGGCATAGCCGTGGGCGACCAGCTCCATGTCGGCGGTGTAATCGGAAATCACCACGCCCGGGAACTTCCACTCGCCGCGTAGGATGTCGGTGAGCAGTTCGGCGTTGGCGCTGGCCGGCACGCCGTTGATGTCGTTGAAGGAGGACATCACGGTGAGCGCACCGGCCTCGAAGGCGGCCTGGAACGGCGGCAGGTGCACGTCGCGCAGGGTCTGCGGCGAGATGTCGACCATGTTGTATTCCATGCCGGCCATCACCGCGCCATAGGCGGCGAAATGCTTCGGCGTGGCCAGCAGCGCATCGGCGGCGCGCAGGTCCGGACCCTGGAAGCCGCGCACGCGCGCAGCGGCGAACGCGCAGCCCAGCACCACGTCTTCACCGGCACCTTCGGCACCGCGGCCCCAGCGCTGGTCGCGCGCGATGTCCACCGCCGGTGCGTAGGTCCAGTGCAGGCCGGCCGCAGTGGCTTCCACCGCGGTGGCGCGCGCGGTGCGCTCGGCCAGGTCGGGCTCGAAGCTGGCCGCTTCGCCCAGCGGGATCGGGAACACGGTGCGCATGCCGTGGATGACATCGGCCGCCAGGATCACCGGAATGCCCAGGCGGCTTTCTTCCAGCGCCACCTGCTGGATGCGGCGGCCGGCTTCCACGCCCACGCCGTTGAACAGCGATCCCACCTTGCCCTCGCGCACCTGCTGCAGCACCTGGTCGGCGTTGAGCACGTTGGCTTCCGGGTTCACGTCCGGGGCGAACGGCCGAACCATGTCGGCGAACACACCCAGCTGGCCGACTTTTTCTTCGACGGTCATCTTGGCAATGAGGGTTTCGATACGATCGGCGGCCACCGGCTGTCCTTATGAAAACGTTTACAAGGCCAGGATTCTAGCGTTCCCGGGCCCGTTGTGAATGATTTTGACGTTCATTTTTCTTCCCCGGGGGAAGAACCCCACCACCGTGAGCGCGGTGGCGGGGGCACAGGAGCTTACTCCGCGGCGGCCAGACGCTGTTGGCCGGCCATCAACATCGCATCGCTGGAGGCCTGGAACACGCGCAGCCCGAAGGCCGGCAGCGTGGCCAGCAGGTGGTCGAACACATCCGACTGGATGCCCTCGTACTCGCCCCACGCGGTGGTGCGGGTGAAGCAGTAGATCTCCAGCGGCAGGCCTTCGGTGGTCGGCTGCAGCTGCCGTACCAGCAGCGTCATGTCCGTATGGATGCCGGGATGCTGCCGCAGGTAGCGCTCCACATACGCGCGGAACGTACCCAGGTTGGTCACCCGCCGCGCATTCACCGCCGCCACGCCCTTGGCCTGCAGCTGCGCGTTCCACTGTTGCAGTTCGCTCTGCTTTTCGCGCAGGTACTCCCCCAGCACCGCGAACTGTTCCAGCTCGGCCAGCCGCGTCGCGTCGACGAAGCCCACGCTGTGCTGGTCCAGGTACAGCGCGCGCTTGATCCGGCGTCCGCCGGCCTCCTGCATGCCGCGCCAGTTCTTGAACGACTCGGTGACCAGCTTCTTGGTCGGGATGGTGGTGATGGTCTTGTCGAAGTTCTGCACGGTGATGGTGTGCAGCGCGATATCGATGACGTCGCCGTCGGCGTTCTGGCTGGGCATCTCGATCCAGTCGCCCAGCCGCACCCGGCCGTCGCCGCTGATCTGCACGCTGGCCACCAGCGACAGGATGGTGTCCTGGAAGATCAGCATCAGCACCGCGGTGGCCGCGCCCAGCCCGGTAACCAGGTAGCGCAGGTCCACGCCGGCCAGGGTGGCCACGATCGACAGCCCGGCAATGACGAAGATGACGATCTTGCCAACCTGCAGGTAGCCCTTGATCGGCTTGTTGCGCGCGTCGGGGCGGCGCTCGTAGATGTCGTTGGCCGCGTCCAGCGCATGCGAGATCGCCAGCGCCACGGTCAGGATCGCCCACGCCTGGCAGGCGCCGATGACGAAGGCCACCAGCGGCGCGGGCAGGTCGGGCACCACGGTGATGCCGGCGGCGATGACCTGGCTGGGCACCACGTTGGACAACCGCGACACCACCCGCATCACGTTGCTGCCGCGCCCACCGTGGGCGGTGCCGCCGGGCAGCCGGTTGATCAACCCACGCAGGCCACGCAGCAGGATCTTCTTGGTGACGAAATTGGCCAGCCAGGCGGCCAGCGCCAGCAGGCACAGCACCGCGGCGGTGTAGGCCCACGGCCAGGGTTCGAGGGTTCGCTGCAGGTCGTCCAGCCAACGGGTTGCTACTACTGCATCCAGCATCTTGGGGAGGTCTCCAGTTCGGGTTGCCGGGCAGAGCCCGGCACTACGGTGCGTCGGGTTGCCGGGCAGAGCCCGGCACTACGGTGCGTCGGGTTGCCGGGCAGAGCCCGGCACTACGGTGCTTCTGGTTGCCGGGCAGCGCCCGGTCAGGACGCGCTGCGTTCGATGATCACGCCCACCGCGCGCGCGCCACGCACGGCGCCGGGCTTGCTCAGCTTGAGGCGCAGCCACTCCACCTTGAACTCACGCAGCACGATCTCGGCGATGCGTTCGGCCAGGGTTTCGACCAGGCCGAAATCGGACTCGCGCACGAACTGCTCGATGCGCTTGCTCACGGCCTTGTAGTTGAGGGTATCGGCAATGTCGTCACTGGCCGCCGGGCGACGGTTGTCGAAGCCCATTTCCAGGTCGAACCGCAGGGTCTGGCGGATCCGCCGTTCCCAGTCGTAGATGCCGATCAGGGCATCGATCTCGAGCCCTTCGATGAATACCTTGTCCATAGCCATGCCACGTGGAAGATGCCGAACATGGTAACGGCGCGGGCCGGAACGTGCCGGGAACCGGGGGCAGATGCGGCGCGCTTCTTGCAGGCGCACCCGGAAAAATACGAAGGGCCCCATTCGGGGCCCTTCAGTGCAGGCGGTTCGATCAGCGCGATCTACACCGCCGGCAGCGTCGCCATGTCCCAGCGCGGGGTGACCTGCACCTGCGG
>NZ_QAIW01000164.1:0-1800 GCF_003061285.1 Stenotrophomonas sp. HMWF003
CCGTGAACCCATCCCTGGGGGCTTGGTCGCGCCATCCATGGCGCTCACACCCCCGCCACCTGACCCACCCCGCCTCCGATAATTGGCCGGTGACGGAAGAATCGCCACCACGTAGAGCCGGGCTCTGCCCGGCTGCTGCCGTCGCAGACCTGTTCCCGCAACACCCTGTTGCCCGAATGGGGCATGCAGGGGGGGTGTCTGCGTGCGATCCTGCTGGCCTGTCCACGCCAGCGAGAAAGCCCGCATGACGACGATCATTGCGCCCCGTGTCCACGATATCGGCGGCCTGCAGGTGCGCCGCGCCGTGCCTACGTTGCAGGCGCGCAGCGTCGGTCCGTTCGTGTTCGTGGACCAGATGGGTCCGGCGGTGCTTGCGCCGGGGACGGGCATCGACGTGCGTCCGCATCCGCACATCGGTCTGGCAACGGTGACCTTCCTGTGGTCCGGTGCGATCGGTCACCGCGATACGCTGGGGTCGGACCAGGTGATCCGCCCCGGCGACGTCAACTGGATGACCGCCGGGCGTGGCATCGCACACTCCGAACGTACCCCGCCGCCCGAGCGCGAGCACGACCACCCCATCCACGGCATGCAGACCTGGGTGGCGCTGCCCAAAAGCTTCGAGGAAACCGATCCCGGGTTCTTCCACCACGCGGCGGCCACCCTGCCCCAGCAGCGCCGCGACGGTGCCTGGCTGCGCGTCATCGCCGGGCGTGCGTATGGCGAAGAGTCGCCGGTGAAGGTATTCGCCGACACGTTGAATGTGGCGATCGATCTGGATCCCGGTGCGGAAATCGACCTGGACACCGGTCACGTGGAGCGCGCCCTGTACATCCTGGAAGGCGAGGCGCAGCTGGACGGGGTGGACCTGCCCGCGCAGCACTTGGTCATCCCGGAGCTCAATGCGCGCGGTCGCCTGCGCGCCAAGACGCCGGTGAAGGCGATGCTGCTGGGCGGTGAACCGCTGGATGGGCCGCGCCACCTGTGGTGGAACTTTGTGTCCAGTTCCACCGAGCGCATCGAGCAGGCCAAGCACGACTGGGACGCCGGCCGGTTCGGCACCATTCCCGGCGATGACAAGGAATTCATTCCGCTGCCCACCTATTGAGGCGGTGCCGTTCGTCGGCGTCTTGACGCGGCATTCACCCCGATGAACCGCGATTCAGCTACGTTCTGCCTGCCCGTCCCGGGCATCAGGTGGAGAACGATCGATGAGCATGGGCAAACGTCTGGCCGCGGAGTTTCTCGGCACGTTCTGGTTGGTTCTGGGTGGCTGCGGCAGCGCGGTGCTGGCGGCCAAGTTCGGCGGTGATGGCAACCCGCTTGGCATCGGTTTCGTGGGCGTGGCGCTGGCCTTCGGGCTGACCGTGCTTACCGGCGCGTATGCCTTCGGCCACGTTTCCGGTGCGCACTTCAATCCCGCCGTCAGCCTGGGCCTGTGGGCCGGCGGTCGTTTCCCCGCGCGCGACCTGCTGCCCTACATCGTGGCCCAGGTGCTGGGCGGCATCCTGGCCGGTTTCATCCTGCTGCAGATCGCCTCGGGGGCCCCGGGCTTCGCCATCGACGGCAGCCAGGCCGGCGCATTCGCCAGCAATGGCTACGGCGCCCTGTCGCCGGGGGGCTACAGCGTGGCCGCTGCGTTCCTGTGCGAAGTGGTGCTCACCGCGTTCTTCCTGGTGGTCATCATGGGTTCGACCCACGGCAACGCCCCGGCCGCCGAGGCTCAGCGCGGCTCGGTGCCGATCCACTTGTAGGCGATGCCGCCGATCAGGCCGCCCAGCAGCGGGGCCAGCCAGAACA
>NZ_QAIW01000164.1:1810-2942 GCF_003061285.1 Stenotrophomonas sp. HMWF003
CGACGTGGTCCCGGCCGCCTGATTCAGCGCCTCACGGCGCCCAGATGGGACCATCTGAAACAGTTATTTGTAGATCCAGTCACATTCCGTTAAGGTCCGAATCACCACGCCGTCACCTGGCAGGCGAGGTACTCCGGGACGCGCATGGGGAAATGCGCACGGACGGCCTGGGTTGTGTACGCCCCCGGAACCCCTCTGCCAGCACGACGCGCGGCCACTTCGACCGTTGGGGGAAGCCATGAACATCCTGCGCGCTGCCGTGTGCCTGAGCCTGTTGTTGTCCGCTGCGGCCGTTTCGGCCCAGTCCTCGAATGTGTGTCCGTCCCTGCCCGCCGACAGCGGCCTGCAATGGCAGGAGCAGGCGCAGGCCGACTTCGTGCTGTGCAAGGCCAGCACCGGCGATGGCCGCGAAGTGCTCAGCCTGATGCTGACCGCACGCGACCCGAACCTGCCGCTGAGCCGCCCGTTGCGCCAGGAAAAAGGCCTGTTCGCCGGTGAATCGCTGTACTGGTACCAGCCCGATCTGGGCGGCCAGCAGCCGCCGGGCTACGAAACGCGCCGCATCACCGTGGTGAAGTTCGACAAGAACCGCTACGCGCAGATCGCGCTGTACGCCGGCGATGCGAAGGAGCTTGGCGCGCTGCAGTCGCTGACACAAGGCATGAACCTCACGCCTGCCGCGGTCGCCGCAGGGCGCTGAGATGGCCGGGGATACCCGCGCGTCTGTCGCGTCATGGGGTTGCCGGCCAGCGGCCGGCACTACCCGGGGTGTTGCGGCGTCATGGAGTTGCCGGCCAGCGGCCGGCAGTGCCCGGGGTGTTGCGGCGTCATGGGGTTGCCGGCCAGCGGCCGGCACTACCCGGGGTGTTGCGGCGTCATGGAGTTGCCGGCCAGCGGCCGGAACTACCCGGGGTGTTGCGGCGTCATGGGGTTGCCGGCCAGCGGCCGGCACTACCCGGGGTGTTGCGGCGTCATGGGGTTGCCGGCCAGCGGCCGGCAGTGCCCGGGGTGTTGCGGCGTGATGGGGTTGCCGGCCAACGGCCGGCAGGACCGGTCAGAAGCGGCCTTCCTGGAAATCGACGAAGGCCTGCATCAGCTCCTGGCGGGTATTCATCACGAACGGCCCGTGGCG
>NZ_QAIW01000164.1:3072-13239 GCF_003061285.1 Stenotrophomonas sp. HMWF003
TCCGGCAAGGTGTATTCCCAGCGCGCATTTGCGGCCAGGGTGATGTCCAGGTACACCGGGTCTGTGGCCGGCTGCACGATCGGACCGCTCACCTCGCCCACCTGGCCGGCAATCACCTTCACCTGCACGCCGTCGCCGGGCGCGGTGACGGGAATGCGCTCGGGCGCGAATTCCTGGTACTTCGGGTCGGTCATCTTGTCGCGCGCCGGCAGGTTCACCCACAGCTGGAAGCCGCGCATCTGGCCCGATTCCTGCTCCGGCATCTCCGAATGCACCAGTCCACGGCCGGCGGTCATCCACTGCACGCTGCCCGGGGTGAGCAGGCCTTCGTTGCCGTGGTTGTCCTTGTGCCGCATGCGCCCGTCGAGCATGTACGTGACGGTTTCGAAGCCGCGGTGCGGATGGCTGGGGAAGCCGGCGATGTAGTCCTCGGCGCGGTCGGTGCCGAATTCATCCAGCAGCAGGAACGGGTCCAGGTCGGGCAGCGAGGGGCCGCCGATCACCCGGGTCAGGCGCACGCCGGCGCCATCGGAGGTGGCCATGCCACGGATCGTGCGCTGTACGCGCACCGGGGTGGGGCTGCTCATCTCGACTCCAGCAAAAGGAAACCAGCCAACAAGATGGGCGCCCGGGTGGCAGCCGCCAATCGCCACGCCCGCAACCGATTGTTCCAGCGGTGGCGTTCGCGTGCCGTGCAGGCGCGCGCGCGTGCCGGGCCGTTGTCCGCATCGCCACGCGCGCCACGTTGCGCCCTACGACCAAAGTACTAGCGGCAAGCACCTGCGTTTGCATTGACCCCATCGGTGCCAAGGCAGACTCTTACGACGATCTCCAGGGAGACGCAATCTCATGAAAGGTTTTTCCAAGCTGGGCTGGGCCGCGCTCGCGCTGCTCGGCGCGTTCTGTCTGGGCGTGGTCGCACTGCGCCGTGGCGAACACATCAACGCGTTGTGGATCGTGGTCGCCGCGGTGTCGATCTACCTGATCGCCTACCGCTTCTACAGCCTGTTCATCGCCGACAAGGTGATGCAGCTCGACCCGACCCGGGCCACCCCGGCGGTGCTCAACAACGACGGCCTGGACTACGTGCCCACCAACAAGCACGTGCTGTTCGGCCACCACTTCGCCGCGATCGCCGGTGCGGGGCCGCTGGTGGGCCCGGTGCTGGCCGCGCAGATGGGCTACCTGCCCGGCCTGCTGTGGCTGGTGGTCGGCGTGGTCCTGGCCGGTGCGGTGCAGGACTTCATGGTGCTGTTCATCTCCAGCCGCCGCAACGGTCGCTCGCTGGGTGACCTGGTGCGCGAGGAGATGGGCCAGGTGCCCGGGACCATCGCGCTGTTCGGCGCGTTCCTGATCATGATCATCATCCTGGCGGTGCTGGCGATGGTGGTGGTCAAGGCGCTGGCCGAAAGCCCGTGGGGCATGTTCACGGTGATCGCGACGATGCCCATCGCGATCCTGATGGGCGTGTACATGCGCTACATCCGCCCCGGCAAGATCGGGGAAATTTCGGTGGTCGGCCTGTTCCTGCTGCTGGCGGCCATCTGGTATGGCGGCAAGGTCGCCGCCGATCCCGTCTGGGGCCCGGCCTTCACCTTCACCGGCATCGAAATCACCTGGATGCTGATCGGCTACGGTTTCGTCGCCTCGGTGCTGCCGGTGTGGCTGCTGCTGGCACCGCGCGACTACCTGTCCACGTTCCTCAAGATCGGCACCATCGTGGCGCTGGCGATCGGCATCCTGATCGTCATGCCGGAACTGAAGATGCCGGCGCTGACCCAGTTCGCGGCCAGCGGCGACGGCCCGGTCTGGAAGGGCGGCATGTTCCCGTTCCTGTTCATCACCATTGCCTGCGGCGCGGTGTCCGGTTTCCATGCGCTGATCGCCTCGGGCACCACGCCCAAGCTGTTGGCCAATGAGCGCCACATGCGCTACATCGGCTACGGCGGCATGCTGATGGAATCGTTCGTGGCGGTGATGGCCCTGGTGGCGGCGTCGATCATCGATCCGGGCGTGTACTTCGCGATGAACAGCCCGGCGGCGGTGATCGGTGCCGATGCCGCCTCGGCCGCGCACTTCATCAGTACCACCTGGGGCTTTGCGATTACCCCCGAACAGCTGGAAGCCACCGCGCTGGCGATCGGCGAGCCGACCATCCTGCACCGTGCCGGTGGTGCGCCCACGCTGGCGGTGGGCATCGCGCAGATCCTGCACCAGGCCATCCCCAGTGGCAGCAACGCGATGATGGCGTTCTGGTACCACTTCGCGATCCTGTTCGAAGCGCTGTTCATCCTGACCGCGGTGGATGCCGGTACCCGTGCCGGTCGCTTCATGCTGCAGGACCTGCTGGGCAACTTCATCCCGGCACTGAAGAAGACCGAATCGTGGACGGCCAACATCATCGCCACGGCCGGTTGCGTGGCGCTGTGGGGCTACCTGCTGTACACCGGCGTGAAAGATCCCTTCGGCGGCATCCAGACCCTGTGGCCGCTGTTCGGCATCTCCAACCAGATGCTGGCCGGCATTGCCCTGATGCTGGGCACGGTGGTGCTGTTCAAGATGAAGCGCGAGCGCTTTGCCTGGGTAACCGGCGTGCCGGCGGTGTGGCTGCTGATCTGCACCACCTACGCGGGCCTGATCAAGATCTTCGACAAGAACCCGGCCCAGGGCTTCCTGGCGCAGGCGCACAAGTTCCAGGACGCGATCGCCACCGGCACCATCACCGCGCCGGCCAAGAGCCTGGACCAGATGCACCAGATCGTGGTCAATGCCTACGTCAACACCAGCCTGACCGTGCTGTTCCTGTTCGTGGTGTTCTCGATCCTGTTCTATGCGATCAAGACCATCGTGCAGGCGCGGCGCAATCCGCAGCGCAGTGACAAGGAAACCCCGTACGTGGCGCTGCAGCCGCACCAGATGGCGGACCTGTGATGAGTACTGAACTGGTTCCGGTTGGGCAGTACCAGGCGCACCGCCGGTTGTGGCGGCGCCTGGTGCAGACCGCACGCCTGTGCTGCGGCATTCCCGACTACGACAACTACGTACGCCACGTGCTCGACAACCATCCCGACCGCGTGCCGATGGACTACAAGACCTTCTTCCGCGAGCGCCAGGAGGCGCGCTACGGCGGCAGGAACGGGGGCCGCTGCTGCTGAGCGGCGACATCGGTTGAATACTGGAACGGCGGCGCGAAAGCGCCGCCGTTTTTTCATGGCCGCAATCGGGTGTCGGCCCGTTCGTTCCATGAACCTCACCTGGTTCGGGCGGTGCGCGTAAACCCCACTCTCTACTGTCGGCCGCTGGCCGGCTCCAGGCGCGTAAACCCTACCCGGTAGTGCCGGCCGCTGGCCGGCTCTTCATGAACCCACGGTTTCACCTGGAGCCGGCCAGCGGCCGGCACTACCGGGTGCGGGGTGATTACGAGGAGCCGGCCAGCGGCCGGCACTACCGGGTGCGGGCTGATTACGGGGGGCCGGCGTTATTCGGTCAGCGTCACCGGGGTCAGCGTGACCTTGGCGTTGTTGGCCGCGCCCATGCGGTCGGTGTAGGCCTGCCCGCGCTGCAGCAGGTAGAAGCTGTCCAGGTAGTCGGTGTCGTTGGCGAACCAGGTGGTGGGCATCGCCTTGAGAATGGCGCCGGCGATGTCGGCGATGACCGCGTACTCCGGTGCGAACGCACCCAGTGCCGCCTTGACGCCATCGGTCAATGCCACCAGCAGGTCCTGGTAGTTGGTGTCGCCGTCATCCTCGAACAGCTGCACGTTGGCCGCGTCGAAGCGGTAGTTGCCCCAGATCACCAGCGGTTGGCCGGGCGTGTAGTCGGTGTTGTCGTGGTCCAGGTACGGCAGGGTCAGCGTGGCCATCTCGGGTTCGGCCGCGCCGATCTGCAGGCCCGACACCACCGCGAACACTTCCGCACCGCCCAACGCCCACGGCTCCTGGTCGTCGGCCAGGCGGATGCGGTCCAGCCGGGTCAGGTCGAGCGAGGCGCTGCCATTGGCGGCGAGCCGGATGCGCTCCGGCGATTGCAGGCCACGCGCCTGCAGTCCCGCGTTGACCAGCGCCATGCCCTCTTCCACCGCCGTGCGCGTATCCACATCGACGATCAACACCGGGAAGGCCGGCGCCGTGCGCGCATCCAGCGTGTGGCGACGCCCCTGCGGGTCGTAGGCGTTCAGCGTGGTCCAGTGGCGGTCGTCGCCGCGTGGCAACACCGCCACCCACAGCTGGGCGGCGGGCACGTCGGTCAGCCGGGTACCGGTGGGGACGTAGGCGCGGAGTTGCAGCAGGTCCGCGCCGGCGGCGGGCAGCCCTTTGCGCTGACGCAACTGGCGATCCTGCGCGGCCAGCGTGCGTGTGGCCTGGGTGCGCGCCTGCGGATCGAAGCGGGCCATCACCCGGGCCAGCGGCACACCGTCGGGGCGCGTCGCAAGTGCACCGGTCACTGCGGCGGCGAAGCCCGGCTGGGCGATCAGCGCAGCCACGTCACGGGCGCTGGCATCGGTTATGGCCTGCACATCGGCGCGTTCGATGCGCGCGGTCTGGGCAACGGCGGTGGCGCTGGCCAACAACAGCAGCGCGGTGACACAGCATCGGAACAGTCCCTGCGGTTTCATGCATCGTCCTGGCTGGACGCCGATTGCCATCGGCGGAGATGCCCCCCGTGATGCCCCCTGCCACGGGGTGGCGCATGAGCCCGCACGTTACGGGGCAATCGCGAGAGGGTCTGGTACCTGATCCACACTCTGGACGTCGCGTGGCTCAACGCCGTCTTCCCGCGGGCCGGCTCCACGCCATCTCCCCGCACCGGGTAGTGCCGGCCGCTGGCCGGCTCCAGGTGAAACCATGGGTTCATGAGGAGCCGGCCAGCGGCCGGCACTACCTGACGCAGGTGGGTTCGTGAGGAGCCGGCCAGCGGCCGGCACTACCTGGCGCAGGTGGGTTCGTGAGGAGCCGGCCAGCGGCCGGCACTACCGGGAAGGAATGCCGACGTTGCCGCGGCGTGCGATTCGCTGGGCGGTCAGGCGCCGGCCATCCATTTCAGGATCAGGCCGGTGACGTAGGCCAGGCCGGTGCCGGTGGCGTAGCCCACGGTGCCCAGCAGTACGCCCACCGGGGCCAGCGAGGGATGGAACGCGGCCGCGACCACCGGTGCGGACGCGGCGGCACCGATGTTGCCCTGCGAGCCGATCGCAAAGAAGAACAACGGCGCGCGCAGCAGCTTGGCCGCAATCCACAGCACCAGGATGTGGGTGAGCATCCAGATCGCGCCCAGCGCGAACAGCCACGGGCGGTCCAGCAGCGACAACAGGTCCATCTGCATGCCGATGCAGGCGATCAGGAAGTACAGGAACAGCGTGCCCAGGCGCGATGCACCGGCCGATTCCAGCCGCCGCGCGCGGGTGAAGCTCAGGCCCAGGCCGAGCGCGGTGGACAACAGCACCACCCACACGAACGCGCTGTCCAGGCTGAACTGGCTGGCCCAGCTGACGTTGGCTTTGAACCATCCGCTCAACGGTGCGGCGATCGCATGCGCCAGGCCCACTCCGCCCAGCGCCACACCCACGATCACCATCAGGTCGGTGAGGCTGGGAATGCGGGCGTTCTGCGCCTCATAGGCGGAAATGCGCGCCTTCATTTCATCGATGGCCCGGGTGTCGGCACCGTTGCGCGTGTCGATCTGCTGGGCGCGGTTGGCCAGGAACAGCAGCACCGCCATCCACAGGCTGGCACAGGCCACGTCGACCACGGCGAACTGGCCGAAGGTGGTGGCATCGGTGCCGAACACTTCGCGCATCGCCACCATGTTGGCGCCGCCGCCGATCCAGCTGCCGGCCAGTGCGGCCATGCCCTTCCAGGTATCGCCTGCGACGGTTGCCGGGTGGATCCAGGACATTGCCTGGAACGACACGATCGCGCCCAGGATGATGCCCAGCGTACCGGCGCAGAACATCACCAGCAGCTTCGGGCCCAGCTTGAGAATGCCCTTGAGGTCGATCGACAGGGTCAGCAGCACCAGCGCGGCCGGCAGCAGCACGTCGCGTGCGACCGGGTTGTAGAGCGAGGTGTTGTGGCCGTCGATGAGGCCGACGGTGTTGTAGATGGCCGGGATGAAGTAGCACAGCAGCAACGCTGGCACCCAGGCGAAGATCTTTTTCAGCTGCGGGGTCGGGCCACTGGCTGCCCAGAAAATCACGGCGAGCGTGGCGGCAATCAGGCCAAGCCCGACGATATCGTTGGTGATCAGCGCGGTACTGGTTTCGGTCGGCATCTTGCCATCCTCTGTCGATCGAAGAAAAAAAAAGCGCCGCATAAAGCGGCGCCTTTCCAGAGGTTAACATCATCTTCACGCTGCGCCACCCTGCAGTGCAGCGTTCGCCAGGTCGATTACGTCATCGCGTCGCCTGCTGCCTGCGGCAGCGACGCACCCAGATCCAGAATCACCCGGGTGCCGCGTGGCGCGCAGGGCTCCAGCTGCAGCGCCCAGCCCAGGTGGTCGCAGAGTTTGGCGATCAGTTCCAGCCCGATCCCACTCTGCTCGTTGCGATCGCCACGCGCCAGGCGTGCGTGCACCGCGGCGATTTCCTCGGGGCTCATGCCATGGCCGGGATCCTGCAGCGTCACCACGGCCCGGTCGGACACGTGCACATGGATGGTGCCGCGCCCGCTGTTCTCGATGGCGTTGCGCAGCAGGTTGCCGATGGCCGCCTGCACCACCGCCGGTGGCGCGATGATGTCGATGCGGGCCAGGCCGTCCACGGCGATGCGCAGGTCCTTGTCGCCCATCAGGTGGCGGTGGTCTTCGATGATGGCCGGTACCAGCTGGTCCAGCGCGATGCGCTCGCCGAGCGCGACCAGCCGCGCCGGTTCGCGGGCCAGCACCAGCAGCAGCTGGATCAACTGTTCCACGCCCTGCGCGGTGCGATGCACGCGCTGCATCTGCTGGCGCGCGCGTTCGGGCAGGCCCGGTTGCTCCAGCGCCAGTTCGGCCGCACCGGTGATCACCGCGATCGGCGTGCGCAGCTCGTGGCTGGCGGTGCTGACAAACACGCGCTCGCGCTCGACGAACTGTTCGTTGCGCGCCAGGTAGTCGTTGACCGCGTCGGCAATGACGTACAGCTCCGAACTGCCGCGCGGGTCCACCTGCACGCGCTGCCCCGGCACGCCGGGCTTGAGCCCGTCGATGCGCTGGGCCAGCGACCGCAGCGGGCGTACCAGCCGGCCCACGCCGAAGGACGCCATCAGCACGGTCACGATGATCATCACCACGCCGGCCAGCATCACCCAGCGCGTGGCGAATTCTTCCAGCTCGTGGAAGTCGTTGATGTCCAGCACCAGCGCCAGCCGCCCCAGCGTGGCGGTATCACGCACCATCACCGCGCTGGACCGACCATTGATCACCACCCCGTCGTGCAGGCCCGGGTGCAGCGTGCGCAGGATCGGGGGCACGCGCTCGCTGCCATCCACGGTGAACAGGCGCAGCGTGTCCGAGTCCTGCCAGCGGTAGTGCGGCTCGTGTTCGATGTGGTTGACGATGCTGTCCAGCTCGGAGTTGAGCAGCGCGCGCCAGGCCGAATGCTCGGCATGTTCGTGCACGTAGTTGCCCACGCTGAACACCGCCAGCGAGATCAGCCCCAGGTAGCCCAGCAGCCACCACACCAGGCGCCGATGCAGCGGCGCGGGTTTACGCGGTTTCATCGGCACTGTCCGCGGCGCTCACACCCAGCCGGTACCCCACCCGTGGCAGGGTATGGATGAGCTTCTGCTGGAACGGGCCGTCCACGCTGCGGCGCAGTTCGTACACGTGCGACCGCAGCAGGTCGCCGTCCGGTGGTTCATCGCCCCATAGCGCGAATTCCAGCTGCTGGCGGGTTACCGCGCCGGGGCTGGCGCGCATCAGCACTTCCAGCAGCTTGCGGCAGGCCGGGTACAGGTGCAGCGCCTTGCCATCGCGATGCGCCTCCAGCGTGGCCAGGTCCAGCTTGAGATCAGCCACCTCCAGCAGTTTGCGCGGGTTGCGGCCGTGCGCACGCACCATCAGCGCTTCCAGCCGCACTTCCAGTTCGGGCAGCGCGAAGGGTTTGGTCAGGTAATCATCGGCGCCGGCGCGGAACCCGGCGATCTTGTCGGGCAGTTCGTCACGTGCGGTGAGCATGATCACCGGGACTTCCGAGCCGTGGTCGGCGCGCAGCCGGCGCAGCACCTCCGGGCCTTCCATGCGCGGCAGCATCCAGTCCAGGATCAAGGCGTCGTAGGCATGGCTGGCGGCCAGGTGCAGGCCGGTAACGCCGTCGGGGGCTACATCCAGAACATGCCCGCGCGACTCGAAATAATCGAACAGGTTGGCGACCAGCTGGCGGTTGTCTTCAATGACCAGGAGCCGCATGGCAGACTCTCGTGAACGGATCGGCGCATGGTAGCCGCATCCATGTCGGAATCCGGTCGCAATGGCCCGGTTTCGACGCTTTTCCTACGCTGTCGGGGAGACAGTACTGGTTTTGCCCAAGGATCCGGACGTGCCTGAAGCCCGCTTGTCCCGCCCGCATTGGCATCTGCTCGCCTGCGTGGCCATCGTGCTGGCGCTGCTGGCCGGGATCGGCATGCGCCAGCCCTCGCCGCCGGATGAGCCACGCTTCGTATTGGCTGCCCGCGCCATGGTGGACAGTGGGCAATGGCTGCTGCCGCATCGCGGCGGCGACCTGTATGCCGAAAAGCCCCCGGTATTCATGTGGATGCAGGCCGCCAGCCACCAGCTGCTGGGCAACTGGACCCTGGCGTTCCTGCTGCCGTCGCTGCTGGCGGCGCTGCTGACGCTGTGGCTGTGCTGGGACCTGGGGCGTCGTCTGTGGAACCGGCGGGTTGCCTGGTGGGCCATGCTGGCGCTGGCCAGCTGCCTGCAGTTCGGTTTGATGGCCAAGCGCGCGCAGATCGACATGGTGCTGGTGGGGCTGACCACGCTGGCCATGTGGGGGCTGTTGCGGCACCTGCTGGAGGCGCCCAACCGGCGCGCGGTGCTGCTGGCCGGGTTCGCCGCCGGCCTGGGCACGGTGACCAAGGGCGTAGGCTTCCTGCCCCTGCTGGTGCTGTTGCCCTGGGCGCTGTGGCGGTGGCGGGTGCGCGGCGACGACGGCCACGCGGGCCGGGGACGCGCCTTGTGGCTGCTGGTGCCGGGGTTCCTGCTCGGCACGGCGGTGTGGCTGGCGCCGCTGGGCATTGCCCTGCTCCACTCCACCGACCCCAGCCTGCAGGCCTACGCGCGTGAACTGCTGTTCAAACAGACCGGCACGCGCTATGCCAATGCATGGCACCACGTGAAGCCGGCCTGGTACTACCTGCAGGTGATGGCCACGCTGTGGCTGCCCGGCAGCCTGCTGCTGCCGGCGCTGCTGCCGGCGTGGTGGCGGCGGCTGAAGCGCCTGGATGGCCGCTACTGGCTGCTGCTGGGGTGGGCGATGCTGGTGCTGGTGTTCTTCAGCGCCAGCCCGGGCAAGCGCGAGGTCTACATTTTCCCGATGCTGCCGCTGCTGTGCGTGGCCGCTGCGCCGTTGCTGCCCGGGCTGTTGCGCCGTACCGGACCGCGCTGGCTGCTGCTGGTCTACGTGGGCGTGCTGGCCGCCGCCGCGCTGTACGTCGGCGTGCAACTGCTCGGCGGAAGCCCTTGGGCGCATGCCCAGCTGGACCGGCGTGGCATGCCCGACAGCCTGTTGCCACTGCTGGGGGGCTGGGTGCTCGGGTTTGGCGTGCTGCTGGTGGCCGCAGGGGTGTGGCTGCGCCAGCGACGCGTCGGCGCACTGGTGGTGGTGTGCGCCTGCCTGCTCTGGAACCTGTACGGCTGGGGCCTGATGCCGGCGCTGGACCCCTACAGCTCGGCCTCGGCGTTGATGCAGCGGGTTGGCCAGCGGATCGGGCCGAACGCGCAGCTGGGACTGGTGGCGTGGCGCGAGCAGAACCTGCTGCAGGCCGATCGCACGGTGACCGAGTTCGGCTTCAAGCGCCCGTGGGACGAACAGTGGCAGCAGGCCGGTCCATGGCTGCAGCAGGCGCCGGAGACACGCTGGCTGCTGGTGCTGGACCAGGCCATGAGCCCCTGCGTGGACGCCGCACAGGTGGTGGACATCGGCAGCAGCAACCGCAATCGCTGGCAGTTGGTACCGGGCCGCGCATGGCG
>NZ_QAIW01000165.1:0-4966 GCF_003061285.1 Stenotrophomonas sp. HMWF003
CGAACTCGGAAGTGAAACGCAGCTGCGCCGATGGTAGTGTGGCTCAAGCCATGCGAGAGTAGGTCATCGCCAGGGTTTATACCCAAAAACCCCGCTGCTCACGCAGCGGGGTTTTTCTTTTTTTGCAGGCACCCGGTTTTCGACGGTGTCTGTTTCTCGGAAGAGACCCATGCCGAGCTGGCGCAACGCGCTGCTCCAACCGTCTCCCTGGTGAAATTAGCGCTGTGGAACCACCCGATCCCATCCCGAACTCGGAAGTGAAACGCAGCTGCGCCGATGGTAGTGTGGCTCAAGCCATGCGAGAGTAGGTCATCGCCAGGGTTTATACCCAAAACCCCGCTGCTCACGCAGCGGGGTTTTTTCATGTCAGGGTTCCATATCCCTGACATGCCGGACGGCCTCCTCCCGACGGGGCCTGCATGCGACACCGGATACCAGGCAGGCCCCGCCGGCGCGACCCTGAGGGCATGTCCAGCCCACGCCTACTCATCGGTCGCCGCTCTGTCCGAGGCGCCTATTACATGCTCACGTCCAACGTCGCAGATCGACAAAAGCTGTTCGTCGACGCCGCCCGCGTTGAATGTGTTGTCGAAGCCCTTCGCTGCTCCGATCGTGAGGCCCGCTCACGAACACTCGCCTGGGTGGTGATGCCCGACCACGTGCACTGGCTGATGCAGTTGCGGGACGGCAACATCAGCCGCTGCATGCAGTCATTCAAGTCCAGCGCGTCGCGTGCCTTCAACCTGCTCACCGGTGCGCAAGGGAGCGTCTGGCAGCGGGGCTTCTACGATCACTGCATACGGTCGGACGAATCCCTGGAAGGGCAGGCCCGATATCTGATCGAGAACCCCGTCCGCGCAGGCCTGACCGCCAGCGTGGGCGAGTACCCCTACGCCTGGTCACGTTGGCCAATGGCTTCAGAACCGGCACCCACCGCGCAGTGCCAACCGACGTAGGGTCGGTTTCCACGCGCCACTGTCCACATCTACCCATAAAAAAACGGCGCCCCGTAGGGCGCCGTTTCTGGTTCAAGCACTGATGCGGGCTTACTTGCTCGCCGGTGCCGGTCCCGAAGCCGAAGCCGAAGCCTTCGGCTTCATCATCGCATCGCGGGCCGCCTTGAACGGGTTGCCCTCGTACCAGTTCGGCCAGCGGTCGCCGCCGGCGAGCTCCTTGCCTACGCCGTACAGCAGCTGCAGGTCTTCCACCGTGCCGTCCAGCTTCCAGGTGACCACATCGAACTCATCCTTCGGCCCGTGGTAGCGGTCGCGGCCGTAGGCTTCGGCGGCCTTGCGGCCGGCCTCGACGCCACCGTCGCGCAGGTCTTCGCCGCCGTCGGCATACAGGGCCGGCACACCGGCCTTGGCGAAGTTGAAGTGGTCCGAACGGAAGTAGAAGCCGCTCTGCACCGAGGTCTCGCCATGCAGGGTACGGCCCTGGTTGGCGGCCAGCGGCTTGAGGATGTCTTCCAGCTCCGAGCTGCCGAAGCCGGTCACCGTGAGGTCCTTGGCACGGCCAGCCACCGACATCGCGTCGATGTTGATCACCCCGGCAATCTTGTCCAGCGGGAAGGTCGGGTGGCTCACGTAGTACTTGGAGCCCAGCAGGCCCGACTCCTCCAGCGTCACCGCCAGGAACACCACCGAACGCTCCGGCGGCGGCTGCTGGTGTGCCATCGCATCGGCGACTTCCAGGATGCCGGCCACGCCGGTGGCGTTGTCCACCGCACCGTTGTAGATGTTGTCGCCCTGCTCACCCTCGTGCTTGCCCAGGTGGTCCCAATGGGCCATGTACAGCACCGCCTCGTCGGCCCGCTTGCTGCCCGGCAGCACGCCGACCACGTTGCGCGACTTCTTCTCGGCAATGGTGCTCTTCAGATCGAAAGACACCTTGGCCTTCAGCGACACCGGCTTGAAGCCGCGCTTGCTGGCGTCCTTGTAAGCCTTGTCCAGGTCCAGCCCGGCATCGGCGAACAGCTGGCGGGCAGCCTCGGCGCTCAACCAGCCCTGCGCGGGAATGCGGGCTTCCGGGTCATCCTTGGCCGGCAGGTCGTACTGCGGGCCCGCCCAGGAATTCTTCACCACGTCCCAGCCGTAGGAGGCACCGGCGGTGTCGTGCACGATCAACGCCGCGGCGGCGCCCTTGCGGGCGGCTTCTTCGAACTTGTAGGTCCAGCGCCCGTAATAGGTCATGCGCTTGCCGTCGAACAGCTTGGCATCGTTGACGTGGAAGCCCGGGTCGTTGACGAACATCACCACCGTCTTGCCCTTCCAGTCCTGCCCGGCGTAGTCGTTCCACTTCTGCTCCGGCGCATCCACGCCGTAGCCGACGAACACCAGCTCACTGTTCTCGACCTTCACTTCCGGCTGGCCGCTGCGGGTGCCGATCACCATGTCGGTGCCGAACTTCAGGTCGCGCTGCTTGCCCGCCTGGTCCAGCTTCAGCACCGTCGATTCGTCGGCACTGGTTTCGGTCATGGCCACGTCCTGGAACCAGCTGTCGCCGTTGCCCGGCTGCAGGCCGATGCGCTGCATCTGGTCGCGGATGTAGTTGACGGTCAGTTCCTCGCCCTTGCTGCCCGGGGCACGACCCTCGAACTCGTCGGAGGCAAGCGTTTTGACCAGCTCGCCGAAGTCGGTGGCGTTGATGTCGGGCGAGAACGCGTGGCCAGTGGCGGCCACCGGCGCCGGCGCGGTGGCCGTGTCGACAGGTGCGGTGGCTTCGCCCTTGCACGCGGTCAACGCGGCGGTGGCAGCAAGGCACAACAGAAGTTTACGGGGCATCATCGATTCCTGGGTACAAGGGGCCGGTGCCGACAGGCACCGGAAGAGGGTATCAATCCTGGGGCGCGGCGTCGGTATCGAACGTCTGCGGCTGGGCGCCGCTGACCGGGCCGATGTGCGCGCTGCGGTGGACGTACAGGGTGACGTCACGGTCGAACTGCAGGCTGCCACTGACACTGGCGTTGGGGCCGATGATCACGCGCGGCTTGCGGCTGCCGGTCAGGGACAGGCTGAAGTTGGGCTTCTTGACTCGGATGCCGCCCTGGACCTCCGAGCCGACGCCGACGGTGATGTCGCCGTTGACCGTTTCGATGTTGCCGTTCAAGCGCGTCTCCACCAGCCCGATGCCGCCATTGACCGTTTCCATGTTGCCTTCCACCACGCTGCCACGGTCGACGAAGATGCTGCCGTTCACCGTTTCCACGTTGCCGGCGGCGACTACGTCGCGGCCGATCCGCACGTTGCCGTTGACGGTGGACACGCCGGTGGTACGGGCGCGGTCGTCGATCCGGATGCTGCCGTTGACGGTTTCGATCTCGCGGGTGACCACGCCCTCTTCGACCGTCACACCGCCATTGACGGTCTCCAGGTCGCCGTAGGTCTGGCCGGCGGACGCGCGGATGCTGCCGTTGACCTTGCTGATGTCTTCGCTGGCGAAGGCGGGTGCGCACGGCAGCACCAGGGCCAACAGCAGCGCGAGTGGAATATGTTTCATGGTGACCTCATGTCCGGTGTGCGGCTGGCAGGCCGCCTGTTGGGATGTCACCATGCATCGCTACAATCCGCATCTGCCTGAAGTCACTGGAAAGCCCTTGCGCCACAACGCTTTGTCCTCACGCCGGAATAACAAACCGACGCCCGGTCGCCGCGGGGCCGTCGTCCTGCGCGCGTGGGCGCACGGGCTGGTGCTGGCGCTGGCGGTCCTGGCGATGGGGCCGGTGTCGGCACAGAGTTCGAAAGAGGCCGAGCGCAAGCTGCAGAAGCTGCGCTCGGAGTTGAAGGGCGTGGCCCAGGAGCGCCGGACGCTGGAAGGCCAGCGCGGCCAGGCGTCGCGTCAGTTGCGCGAGGCCGATGAGAAAGTGGCCCGCACCGGGCGCGTGCTGGCCCAGACCGAAACCGCCCTGCAGCGCGAAACCCGCGCCATGGAGGAGCTGCAGCGCAAGCGCAGCGAGCTGCAGGCCGGCATGACCAGGCAGCGCGAAGAGCTGGCCTCGCTGCTGCGCTCGGCCTACCGCATCGGCAACAACGCGCCGTTGAAACTGCTGCTGTCGCAGGACCGCGTGGCCGACGCCAACCGCAGCCTGGCCTATCACCGCTACCTGCAGCGCGAACGTGCCCGCCGCATCCAGCTGCTCACCCACGACCTGGCCGAACTCCAGGCCGTGGAAGCACAGATCGTCGAACGCCGGCAGGCGCTGGAAGGCACCCGCCAGCAGCAGAAGCAGCAGGTGGCCACCCTGGCCGACGACCGCCGCACCCGCGCGGCAACGGTGGCCAGCCTGGAAGAGCGCTACAAGGACCGCAGCGAGCGCGAAAAGGCGCTTGGCCAGGATGCCAAGGCGCTGGAAACGCTGCTGGCCAACCTGCGTGCCGCCGCCGCCCGTGCCGAGGCCGAGCGCCGGGCCGCGGCCCGCCGCGCAGCCGCCGAAAGGGCCGCCGCCGAGAAAGCGGAGAAGGCCGCTGCCGCCAACGGCACCCGGCCACCGCCGCGACCGGGCAAGACCCCGCCGGCGGTGGCCTCGGCGCCGCCGCCCAAGGTGGGCGGGCTGGGCTGGCCGTTGTCGGGCAACCTGCTGGCGCGCTATGGCGGCAAGCTGCCCGACGGTCGCACCAGCAGCGGCGTCCTGATCGGTGCCGCGGCCGGCAGCACCATCACCGCTGTGGCCGATGGCACCGTGGTGTTCTCCGACTGGATGACCGGCTACGGCATGATCCTGATCGTCGACCACGGCAATGGCTACATGAGCCTGTACGCGCACAACGACACCCTGCTGCGCGACGCGGGTGCGACGGTGAAAAAGGGCGATCCGGTGGCCAAGGTGGGCAACTCTGGTGGGCAGGGCGTGACCGCGCTGTACTTCGAGCTGCGCCGCAACGGCCAGCCGGTGGATCCGGGCAGCTGGCTGCAGCGTCGCTGACAGCCAGCCCAACGGCGGGCGCCTGTTGCACGCCGGGTTCAACGG
>NZ_QAIW01000165.1:4976-12372 GCF_003061285.1 Stenotrophomonas sp. HMWF003
GCGAGGCCGCCAGCAGTACCAGCGACGCCGCCAGCAACGAAGAAGCGGTGACATCGCGGGTACCGCTGGAAGAGATCCGGCGGTACGTGGCGGTCTACAACGCGGTGCGCGCCGCCTATGTGGACCCGGTGGACGACAAGAAGCTGATGCAGTCGGCCATCCGTGGCCTGCTGCTGGACCTGGACCCGCACAGCACCTATTTCGACAAGGAAGATGCCGAAGCCTTCGACGAGCAGGCCACCGGTGCTTACGACGGCATCGGCGTGGAGCTGCAGCAGCAGCCCGACAACAGCAGCCTGAAGGTGATCTCGCCGATCGACGATACCCCGGCCGCCAAGGCCGGCATCCTGGCCGGCGATCTGATCATCGCCATCGACGGCAAGCCGATCAGCGCCATCGAAGCGACCGAACCGCTGCGCGGCAAGGCGGGCAGCAAGGTGGTCCTCACCCTGGTGCGCGAGGGCAAGCCCAAGCCGTTCGATGTCACCGTGACCCGCCAGACCATCCGCGTGACCAGCGTGCGCAGCCGCATGCTGGAACCGGGCTACGGGTACATCCGCCTGAGCACGTTCCAGGCCGACACCGGCGCCGATTTCCAGAAACACGTGGGCCAGTTGCAGCAGCAGGCCGGCGGCAAGCTCAAGGGCCTGGTGCTGGATCTGCGCAGCAACCCCGGCGGCCTGCTCACCGCAGCGGTGCAGGTGGCCGATGACCTGCTTGAGAAGGGCAACATCGTGAGCACCCGCGGCCGCATCTCGATCAGCGATGCCCGCTTCGACGCCACCCCCGGCGACATGCTCAAGGGCGCCCCGGTGGTGGTGCTGGCCGACGCAGGCTCTGCCAGCGCCTCCGAAGTGCTGGCCGGCGCGCTGCGCGACAACGGCCGTGCCCGCGTGGTGGGCAGCCGCACCTTCGGCAAGGGCTCGGTGCAGACCGTGCTGCCGCTGGACAACGGCGATTCGGTCAAGCTCACCACCGCGCGTTACTTCACGCCCAGTGGCAAGTCGATCCAGGCCACCGGCATCGTGCCCGACGTGCTGCTGCAGCCGGAAAAGCGCGAGGGCGAGGACGACCTGCCGGCCAGCCTGGCCGACTACAGCGAAGCGACCCTGCCCGGTCACCTGCGTGGTGATGAGGAGGGCAGCGAAGGCTACAAGGCCGGTGACGTGCTGTCCGGCGATGGTCCGATCAACGACGCGCTGGCCGAGCTGAAGAACCCGGGTTCGGTAGTGGCCAGGCAGAAGGCGGAAGCGGCGAAGAAGCCGGCGGCCAAGCCGGCGGCGGCAGCGGTGAAGCCGACTGAAGCAAAGCCGGAAGCAAAGCCGGAAGCAAAGCCGGCGGATGTGCCCACCAAACCCTGACCGGTAGTGCCGGCCGCTGGCCGGCTCTGCAGTCATCCAACCGTACGAGGAGCCGGCCAGCGGCCGGCATTACCGGGCGAATCCAACCGTACGAGGAGCCGGCCAGCGGCCGGCACTACCGGACGAATCCAACCGTACGAGGAGCCGGCCAGCGGCCGGCACTACCGGGCGAATCCAACCGTACGAGGAGCCGGCCAGCGGCCGGCACTACCGGGCGAATCCGGCGTAGCGGCAGCGGGTCAGCGGTCGGCGTTACCTAGAAGCCGTGCCGCTTGCGCAGGCGTCGGGCGATTGCCGCGCGCACGTAGACCCCGTAGCCGAGCCCGAAGGCGAAGCCGGCGATGTGTGCCCACCAGGCCACCATGCCGAAGCTGGGGCCGATGTAGGCAAACACCACCTGCAGCGCCGCCCAGACCCCGATGAGCAGGTAGGCTGGGGCGCGTACGAATTCCAGGAACAGGCCCAGCGGAATCACCACGCCCAGCCGCGCGCCCGGAAACAGTGCCAGGTAGGCCCCGATCAACGCCGACACCGCGCCGCTGGCACCGATGATGATCTGGTCAGGGCTGCCCATGGTGTAGATCGCGGTCAGGTTCGAGATCGCCCCGCCCACCAGGAACAGCAGCATCAGCCGCCACGGCCCCAGCACGCGCTCGGCCGGCAGCCCGAAGATCAGCAGGAACACCAGGTTGCCCAGCAGGTGGGACCAGTCGGCATGCAGGAACAGGGCGGTGAACAGGCGCAGCACGCTGCCGTCCTGCAGGGTGGCCCACCAGTCCAGCGGGTGGGTCAGCCCGGTCGACAGCGCGCCCCAGTCCAGCCACAGGCTGCGCCGGGCGTCGCCGGGCCGCGAGATCGACCACAGGAATGCCACCCACAGCGCAGCGAACAGCAGCGGGGTAGCCCAGCGGACGGCAGACTTCTTGCGGGAGGGGATCGACACGAACATGCGGGCGTTAGCCTAGCGCGGTGGCGCTCCCGACGGGGGATTGACGGGTTCAGCCTGAATAGCCACAAGGGCGACGCCCGTTATTGTTTCATTAACCGGTCTGGGTATACTCCAATACGGCGTCGTATGTCGGGAGGGGAATCCGGCGCGTTGTTCCCGCCCCAGGGCAGGGAGCAACGCAGGCGCGCGTTGCCAAACATCACCGCAATTCCGGAGAGAACCAAACATGCATACCGCTTCCTCGCTTGCCCGCGTCACCGCCCTGGCCGTCGGCATTGCCGGTGCCCTGGCCGCTGGCCACGTCCACGCCGCCGCCTTCCAGCTGAAGGAAAACAGCGCCAAGGGTCTTGGCCGCGCCTTCGCCGGTTCGGGCAGCGCCCAGGGCGACGCTTCGATCATCGCCGTCAACCCGGCCGGCATGCGCCAGCTGGAAGGCATGCAGATCCAGGGTGACCTGAGCGCCATCAGCTTCTCGGCCGATTTCAAGGGCAGCGGCCGCAACGCCGGCCCGACCGGTGCCGGCACCGGCACCCCGATCTCGGGCGGTGACGGCGGCGACGCCGGCATGATCGCCCCGGTCCCGGCCGCCTACTTCCACATGCCGATCGGCGAAAAGGCCCACTTCGGCGTCTCGCTGACCGCTCCGTTCGGCTTCAAGACCGAATACGACAGCGACTGGGTCGGCCGTTACAGCGGCATCAAGACCGACCTGAAGGCCATCGACCTGGGCTTCGCGGCGTCCTATGACGTCAACCCGTACGTGTCCTTCGGCGCGTCCGTGTTCGTCGAACACCTGACCATCGAACTGACCAACGCCATCGACTACGGCGCCATCCTGGCCCAGTCGCGTGTGCCGAGCTTCGCGCCGGGCAGCGATGACGGCACCCTGAAGGTTGAAGGCGACAACAACGCTGTCGGCTGGACCGTCGGCGGCCTGTTCAGCCCGGATGAGAACACCCACATCGGTATCAGCTACCGCTCGAAGGTGGAACACAAGATCACCAACGGCGAAGCCACCTTCAACGGCGGTGATCGCGCCCGCGCCGTGCTGGCCCGCCCGACCGTGCGTCCGGGCTGGTTCGTGGACACCAGCGGTCGCGCCACGGTCACCATGCCGGCCTCGGCGACCTTCAGCGTCACCCACAACGTCAATGACCGCTGGACCGTCATGGGCGATGTGACCCGCACCGCGTGGTCGACCTCGTTCGACAAGGTGACCATCGACTACGCCTCCAACCAGGCCGATTCGAACCTCAACTTCGCCTACCGCGACACCACCTTCGTGTCGCTGGGTACGGACTTCAAGCTGAGCGACACCGTCACCCTGCGCGGCGGCGTGGCATACGACCAGACCCCGACCACCGACGCGCACCGTGACGTCCGCGTGCCGGACACCACCCGCAAGTGGCTGTCGCTGGGCGTGGGCTGGACCCCGTCGGCCAACATGGAATACAACTTCGGTTACACCCACCTGTTCACCAAGGATCCGAACGTCAACGTGACCTCGGAAACCGGCAACAAGCTGGTGGGCAAGTACGATGTGGGCGGCGACGTGCTTGCTGCGTCGTTCAACTACAAGTTCTGATCGCCGTAGCAGTACGGCGTGTCTGACTGCAGAAAGCCCCGCGAAAGCGGGGCTTTTTGTTTGCCTGCCGCGCAGAAATCCCGTGCGGGACTGCACGGGCGATCAGCGACTCAACAGAGCGGCGAGCGGCCGGCCGCGCAACGCAGTCCCTGCCGCAGCTGCGCCAGGAAATGCGGGTTGCGGTACACCGCCTCGTCGTGGCCCAGGTCGGTTTGCCAGCTGCGACCGCCCTCGAACCGATGGCATCAGGTGATCGGATTGTTCCGGGATGGCGTGCAGCCACCCGTGGGGTGGCTCTACCCCCCGGGGGGCACGCAAAAAAAAAGCCCCGCGTTTGCGGGGCTTTTTCGTGCTGCCTTGCGCCGTGGATCAGTCGCCCAGGGTCAGCAGCGAGGCGTTGCCACCGGCGGCCGTGGTGTTCACGGTGACGGTCTTTTCAGTGGCAAAACGCAGCAGGTAGTGCGGGCCGCCGGCCTTGGGACCGGTGCCGGACAGGCCCTGGCCGCCGAACGGCTGCACGCCGACCACCGCGCCGATCTGGTTGCGGTTGACGTACACGTTGCCCACGTTGATGCGCGAGGAAATGCGGTCCACGGTCTCATCGATGCGCGAATGCACGCCCAGGGTGAGGCCGTAGCCGGTGGCGTTGATCTGGTCGATCACCGCATCGAGCTGGTCGCCCTTCCAGCGGATCACGTGCAGCACCGGCCCGAAGATTTCCTTGTGCAGCTGGTCAAGGCTCTTCAGCTCGTACGCACGCGGGGCGAAGAAGGTGCCATGCGCGGCGGCTTCGTTGAGCTCGGCCGCGGCGATCAGGCGCGCTTCCTTCTCCATGCGCACCGCGTGGTCCTGCAGGATCTGCAGGGCGTCGGCATCGATCACCGGGCCCACGTCGGTGGACAGCAGGCCCGGGTCCCCGACCTTCAGTTCGGCCATCGCACCGGACAGCATGGTCATCACCTTGTCGGCGATGTCGTCCTGCACGAACAGCACGCGCGCGGCCGAGCAACGCTGGCCGGCCGAGGTGAAGGCTGACCCGATGGCGTCCTTGACCAGCTGTTCCGGCAGCGCCGAGGAGTCGGCGATGAAGGCGTTCTGGCCGCCGGTTTCGGCGATCAGTACGCCGATGGCGGCATCGCGTGCGGCCATCGCGCGGTTGATCGCGCGGGCGGTGTCGGTGGAGCCGGTGAAGGCCACGCCGGCCACGCGCGGGTCGGCGGTGAGCGCGGCACCGACGGTGGCGCCATCGCCCGGCAGGAACTGCACCACGCCCTCGGGCACGCCCGCGTCGAGCAGCAGCTTCACCGCGTAGTAGCCGATCAGGTTGGTCTGTTCGGCCGGCTTGGCAATCACGCTGTTGCCGGCGGCAAGCGCGGCGGCCACCTGGCCCAGGAAGATCGCCAGCGGGAAGTTCCACGGGCTGATGCAGACGAACACGCCGCGGCCATGCAGCTGCAGTTCGTTGGATTCACCGGTGGGGCTGGGCAGCTTTTCGGCATGGCCGAACTGCTCGCGCGCCTGCTTGGCGTAGTAGCGCAGGAAGTCGACCGCTTCGCGCACTTCGGCGATGCCGTCGGGCAGGCTCTTGCCGGCTTCCTTGACGCACAGCGCCATGAACTCGGGCATGCGTGCTTCCAGCTGGTCGGCGGCATGTTCCAGGATCGCCGCGCGGCTGGCGGCCGGGGTGCGGTTCCAGGCCGGCTGCGCGGCCACGGCATTGGCCAGCGCCTTTTCGACGGTGGCGCTGTCGGCCGGCTGCCACTGGCCCACCACCTGGCGCGTATCGGCCGGGTTGGTCACGTTCAACAGGGCGCCGGTCGGGGTGGCACCAGGCACCAGCGGCGCGGCCTTCCACGGCTTCACGGCGGCGTTGAGCTGCTCGGCCAGGGCGCGCAGGTCGTTGTCGTTGGCAAGATTGACGCCCATGGAATTGGTCCTGTCATGGTTCTGGCTGCGCAGCAGGTCGACCGGCAGCGGGATTTTCGGGTGGGGAATGGACGCGAACGAGGACACCGCCTCGACCGGATCGCGGATCAGGTCGTCGATGGCCACCGCGTCGTCGGTGATGCGGTTGACGAAGCTGGAGTTGGCGCCGTTTTCCAGCAGGCGGCGCACCAGGTACGGCAGCAGGTCTTCGTGCGAACCGACCGGTGCGTACACGCGGCACGGCACGTTCAACCGATTGGCCGGCACCACTTCGGCATACAGGTCATCGCCCATGCCGTGCAGCTTCTGGTGCTCGTACTGGCCGCCCTTGGCGATCGCCTTCACCGCGGCAATGGTGTGCGCGTTGTGGGTGGCGAACATCGGGTACAGCGCATCGGCATGCGAGAACAGCCGCTTGGTGCACGCCAGGTAGGACACGTCGGTGTTCTGCTTGCGGGTGAACACCGGGTAGGCCGGCAGGCCGTCGATCTGCGCACGCTTGATTTCCGCGTCCCAGTACGCGCCCTTGACCAGGCGCACCTGCAGGCGGCGGCCGATGCGACGGGCCAGGTCGGCCAGGTAGTCGATCGTGTACGGGGTGCGCTTCTGGTAGGCCTGCACGACCACGCCGAAGCCTTCCCAGCCGCTCAGCGAGGCATCGCTGACCACCGCTTCGATGATGTCCAGCGACAGTTCCAGGCGGTCGGTTTCCTCGGCATCCACGGTGCAGCCGATGCCGTAGGACTTGGCCAGCTGCGCCAGTTCCAGCACGCCCGGGACCAGGTCGGCCATCACGCGTGCGCGCTTGGCATGCTCGTAGCGCGGGTACAGCGCCGACAGCTTGATCGAGATGCCCGGCGCCGCGTTGACGTCACCGTCCGGGCGACCGCCGCGGGCCTTGTGGTCGCCACCGATGGAGTGGATCGCGCGGCGATAGTCTTCCAGGTAACGCTTGGCGTCCTTCATGGTCAGCGCGCCTTCGCCGAGCATGTCGAACGAATAGCGGTAGTTGGCGTTGTCGCCCTTGTGCGAGCGCGACAGCGCCTCGTCGATGGTGCGGCCCATGACGAACTGGTGGCCCATGATCTTCATCGCCTGGCGCACGGCCAGGCGGATCACCGGCTCGCCCACGCGACCGATCAGGCGCGCGAACGCGCCCGGCACGTCGGCGCGGGTGGCGTCGTTGATCTGCACCAGGCGGCCGGTCAGCATCAGGCCCCAGGTGGAGGCGTTGACCAGCACCGAATCGCTGCCGCCCATGTGCTTCTTCCAGTCCGCATCGCCGAGCTTGTCGCGGATCAGTTTGTCGGCGGTGTCCTGGTCGGGAATGCGCAGCAGTGCTTCGGCCACGCACATCAGCAGCACGCCTTCCTCGCTGCCCAGGTCGTACTGGCGCATGAAGGCTTCGATTGCGCCCTGGTCCTGGGCACGCACGCGCACGCGCTTGACCAGGTCGGCGGCGGTGGCCTGCACCTGCGCCTGTTCGTCGGCCGGCAGGCGCGCCTGCGCCAGCAGCTCGCGCACGTGGCTGGCCTCGTCCTTCATCCAGGCATCGGTGATGGCCTGGCGGAACGC
>NZ_QAIW01000166.1:0-2603 GCF_003061285.1 Stenotrophomonas sp. HMWF003
GGCGGTGGTACTGGATCAGCCATGGCCGACGCGGTTTGCGTACTACGCCGTCACCCTGCCCGGCGCCGAGGAGAACCCGGCCATCGCGTCGTTTCTGCGTTGGCTGCAGGAAGAAGTCGAGGCGCCGACCAGCGCGTTGTGAGCCCGCAGTCCACGCACAAAAAAACCCCGCCTTCCGGCGGGGTTTTTTCTACTGCCTTGGCGGATGGTGGTACCGACCAACGGTTGGTACCGACCGCTCCGATGTGTGCCGACCGATGGCCGGCCTCTACATCAGAAGTCCATGCCGCCCATGCCGCCCATGCCACCCATACCGCCGCCCGCTGCGCCAGCGCCGTCATCCTTCTTCGGGGCTTCGGCAACCATGGCTTCGGTGGTGATCATCAGGCCAGCGATCGAGGCCGCGTTCTGCAGCGCCGAACGGGTCACCTTGGTCGGGTCCAGGATGCCGAATTCCAGCATGTCGCCGAATTCGCCGGTGGCCGCGTTGTAGCCGAAGCTGCCGCTGCCTTCCTTGACGCGGTTGACGATGACCGACGGCTCTTCGCCGGCGTTGGCCACGATTTCGCGCAGCGGGGCTTCCATCGCGCGCAGGGCGATCTGGATGCCGTGGTTCTGGTCTTCGTTGGCACCCTTCAGGCCGCTCAGCGCGGTGACGGCACGGACCAGCGCGACGCCGCCGCCCGGGACCACGCCTTCTTCAACGGCTGCACGGGTCGCGTGCAGGGCGTCGTCGACGCGATCCTTCTTTTCCTTCATTTCGATTTCGGTCGAGGCACCGACCTTGATCACGGCAACGCCGCCGGCCAGCTTGGCCACGCGTTCCTGCAGCTTTTCACGGTCGTAATCGGACGAGGTGTCTTCGATCTGGGTCTTGATCTGGGTGACACGCGCTTCGATGTTGGCCTTCTCGCCGGCGCCATCGATGATGGTGGTGTTTTCCTTGGAGACCTGCACCTTCTTGGCGCGGCCCAGGTCCTTGATCGTCGCCTTTTCCAGCGACAGACCAATTTCCTCGGAGATCACGGTGCCGCCGGTCAGCACGGCCATGTCTTCCAGCATCGCCTTGCGACGGTCGCCGAAGCCCGGTGCCTTGACGGCCACGACCTTGACGATGCCACGGATGGTGTTGACCACCAGGGTAGCCAGCGCTTCGCCTTCGATGTCTTCGGCGATGATCAGCAGCGGCTTGCCGGCCTTGGCGACGCCTTCCAGCACGGGCAGCAGGTCGCGCACGTTGGAGATCTTCTTGTCGTGCAGCAGCACGTACGGATCGTCCAGGTCAGCGGTCTGCGACTGCTGGTTGTTGATGAAGTACGGGGACAGGTAGCCACGGTCGAACTGCATGCCTTCGACGACGTCCAGCTCGTTGTCCAGGCCCGAGCCTTCTTCAACGGTGATGACGCCTTCCTTGGTCACGCGGCGCATGGCTTCGGCAATGATGTTGCCGATCGACTCGTCCGAGTTGGCCGAGATGGTGCCGACCTGGGCAATGGCCTTGTCGTCAGCAGTCGGCTTGGAGATGTTCTTCAGCTCGGCGACGGCGGCGATGACGGCCTTGTCGATACCGCGCTTGAGGTCCATCGGGTTCATGCCGGCCGCAACGGCCTTGGCGCCTTCGCGGATCAGGGCCTGGGCGAGCACGGTCGCGGTGGTGGTGCCGTCGCCGGCGTCGTCGTTGGTGCGGGAAGCAACTTCCTTCACCATCTGCGCGCCCATGTTCTCGAACTTGTCAGCCAGTTCGATTTCCTTGGCAACGGAGACGCCATCCTTGGTGATGGTCGGGGCGCCGAAGCTCTTTTCGAGCACGACGTTGCGGCCCTTCGGGCCCAGGGTTGCCTTGACGGCATTGGCGAGAATGTTGACGCCGCGCACCATGCGCGAACGAGCGTCTTCACCGAAACGAATATCTTTGGCAGCCATTGCGATTACCTTTTTTGTAGAGCCGGGCGATGCCCGGCTGCTTGAATGGGGGATACGGTCGACCGGTCAGTCCGGCTACCGCGCAGCGAGGCAGAGCCCCGCTCTACGTCATCAGATGATGGCGAGGATGTCGTCTTCGCGCAGGACCTTGTACTCGACGCCTTCGGACTTGTAGCTGCTGCCGGCGTACTGGCCGTAGATGACCTTGTCACCGACCTTCAGCGACGGCGCGCGGACGCTGCCGTTGTCCAGGGGCTTGCCCGGGCCGACGGCCACGACTTCACCCTTGGTGGACTTTTCCTTGGCGGAATCCGGAATCACGATGCCGCCGGACGAGATTTCGTCGGCTTCGATCGGCTTGACTACGACGCGGTCATGAAGCGGCTTGATGCTCATGTGAGACCCTTTTAAGTTGTTGATTGGTCTGGAAAAGTCTGGCGATGTTAGCACTCGCACAGGGCGACTGCCAGCCACGCTCACGAAAAAACCCGACGGTGCGGGTACAGAGCAGAGATGGTGCTGGGCACTTCCCTTTCAAGGGGCAAGGGAGAAATTTTTCCGGCCGGCGGCCGGTGGGGCTCGAGGCAAGATCAAGGTCAAGGTCAAGGTCAAGGTCAAGGTCAAGGTCAACTGCACCTCGAGTCTGCGGGCGTGGCGCGCCGGGCTGGTAGGGGTGGGGC
>NZ_QAIW01000167.1:0-2781 GCF_003061285.1 Stenotrophomonas sp. HMWF003
ACAAGAAGGACTTCAGCGCCAGCGTGCTGCAGGCGGTGCCGTTCGGTACCCCGGTCAGCGGCCCGTACCTGGCCAACACCGACGTCAACGACGTCAGCTGGGACCTGAGCGGCGTCTACCAGATCACCGACAACCTCAACGCCTATGCACGCGTGGCCAAGGGCTTCCGCGCGCCGTCGATCCAGGGCCGGCTGGCCTTCGGTGGCGTCTCCCAGGCCGACTCGGAGAAGGTGATCTCGTATGAGGCCGGCATCAAGGCCGACCTGTTCGACCGCCGCGCGCGCCTGGGCTTCAACGTGTTCCGCTACAACGTGGATGGCCAGCAGCTGATCGCGGTGGGCGGCAGCAACAATACCGCCACCCTGCTCAATGCCGACAAGACCCTGGGCCAGGGCGTGGAACTCGACTTCGAGGCCTACCTCACCGACCACGTGCTGCTCACCCTGGGCAGCAGCTACAACGACACCGAGATCAAGGACCGCGATCTGGCCGTGGCGATCTGCGGTGGCGGCTGCACCATCACCGACCCGACCACGGTCATCGATGGCGCCACCTACGCACTGGTCAACGGCAATTCGCTGCCGCAGGCGCCGAAGTGGATCCACAACCTGACCCTGCGCGCCGGTTTCCCCATCAACGACGCCAGCGAGCTGTATGTCTACACCGACTGGGCCTACCGCAGCCCGGTCAACTTCTTCCTCTACGAGTCGCCGGAGTTCCGCAGCCGCTCGTCGCTGGAAGGCGGCCTGCGCCTGGGCTACAACTGGGATTACGGCCAGTACGACGTGGCCGTGTACGGCCGCAACCTGACCGACCAGGTGCGCGTGGTGGGGGCGATCGACTTCAACAACCTCACCGGCTTCCTCAACGAACCGCGCACGTTCGGCCTGGAGTTCACCGCGAAGTTCTGAGGGCAGGTACCCACCGCTGGTGGGTACGCACGGCAAATAAAAACGGCGCGGAGAAATCCGCGCCGTTTTCCGTTGTGTCGGTAGAGCCGACCGTTGGTCGGCTGCTTCCCCCCGCCAATCAAGCCAGTCGTGCCAGCCCTGCACGCCGGTCAGAGTTGCTGCGGCGCAGAGCCTCCGGCACCGGATTCACCATGCCAGCGTGGATGCAACTTCTTGCATTCCCCGCGCATGGCAGGGACGGCACACTGCCCGGCCGAGAAACGGCTGCGCCCGCCGACGCGGGCCGCAAGCACCGTTCACCACGAGAAAGTGCAGAAGCACGTGACCGATGACACGCAATCCACATGGCGCCGGGCGTTCCTGTTCTGGGGGACCATGGACGCCGTACAGATCCTGGTCTACGTCCTGGCGGCCCTCCACCAGGGGCGTATCCCCTACGTGGACGATGTGAGTGAATCGCGCATGGTGCTGGAGAGCTATGGCGACGTAGCATTGCTGATGCTGGTGCCAAGCTGGACGCTTCAGGCAGGCCTGTTCCTTTCCTGTGCCCTGCTGCTAAGGGGCAACCGGTTCGGGGTGTATGTTGCACTCGCGCAGGTGCCTCTACGATTGGTCACGCTGATGCCATCGGTGCCGTTCGCGCTCGTGCTGGTCCGTCCGCTGGACATCGCGCCCAGCCTGCTGTGGGTGCTCTATGGGGGCCTGCTGTTGCTCATCGAGGGACTGAAATTCCGGACGCTGCGGAAAGCTGGCCCCGTTCGCTCCAGTACATGACGGTCTCTTGCAGACGTCAGATCGCGTTCGATGAGGATGCGGCGCGACCGGGTCACCGTGACCTTCCTGCACCCCGCCTGCCTCCATAGCATGTGGGGTGGAGTGCATCGACTGCACGCTGCGACGCCAGCGTGTTCGCAACCGCCCGTGGTGCAGGACGCCACCAGGCCGATTCTGGCGGAGCGCGCAGCGGGCGCGACACCGCCTGTGCCCGGTAGAGCCGACCGTTGGTCGGCTGCCCAACTACAACGCGCTTTCCGGCCGCACCTTCAACACCGCTTCCTCGGCCGCGCAGTCGCGGCTGGAATGCAGCCCGGCCTTGCGCGCGGCAACGATCTCCTTGCGTGCAGCCAGCAGGTCCTTGGAGAACGCGGCGTTGTCATGCAGGCGTGCCACGGCCGCTGCGCCCATGAAGCGGCCTTCCAGGATGTCGCTCTGCCAGTGCACGTTGCACACCAGGCGGCTCTCGCCGTAGTTGCGGCCCCGCAGCTGGATCGCATCGGCACGGTCGGGCGCGATCTCCGACAGAATCAAGGCCCACGCCCAGCCGATGGAGGTGTGGCCGGACGGGTACGACCCGTTGCCGCGCAGGCCTTCTTCATCGTCGGGCGTGCAGGTCGGTTCGCCGTTGACCATGAACGGGCGCGCGCGCTGGTAGTGCTTCTTCGCCGTGCGCGTGGCCGCACTGGCATCGATTCGGCTGCGCTCCAGCAGGCGATACAGCGCGGGCGTCTTCACCGCGTCCACGTCCATGTCGATGGCGCAGGAGAACTGGTTGGCACCGGCCGGAAAGCCGAGCTCGGCATCGGTGTGGGCCTGGGCGAAGCGCGGGCTGCCACGCAGCGCACGCGCCTCACGGCTGACCTGTTCGTCCAGGGCGAAACCGGCAGAGCCGGCGGCCGGCGGCGCCGGTACCAGCGCCAGGCTGGCGGGCACCGCGTCGGCCTGCAGGTAGCCGACCGCCTTGGTCGTCACCGAGGCTTCCACCGCCGTGGTGCGCGGCGCACCGGACGTCGTACAGCCCGCCAGCGCCACCAGCACGGCAGCGGTCAGGAAGGGGCGCAGGACGGGGGCGGCGGACGACGACATCGGCTGG
>NZ_QAIW01000168.1:0-2743 GCF_003061285.1 Stenotrophomonas sp. HMWF003
CCCTTGCGCCATAATCAGTGGTTGCTTTCCAACTTTCCACGTACCGCTACCGAGACCCTGGATGTCCCCACCCTCCCCACGCTCCACCGAGGCGATACCCGCCGAACTCCACTCCCGCTTGCAGGCCGACCTCACCCGCCAACGCGCCGCCGGCAACCTGTGGCTGTTGATCGCCGTCTGCCTGGCCGTTGCGATCACCGCCTACTTCGGTTGGCGGGGCCTGCACCGCGCGCATGCCGCGCCCACCTGGGTGCCGATGATGCTGGCGGCAGCGGTAGGCGTGGCGGGCATTGTCGCGGCGGTCCTGGTGCGGCAGCGTCGCCCGGTGTGGGTGCGCGAGGCACTGGCATCGGGCCAGGTGGCGGTGATGGACGGTGCGCTGCAGGTCGCCGAGATCCTCCCTCAGCAGGCGCGTTTCGAGCGGGCGCCACGTGCTTACGTGGTGGGCGACTACCGCCACCCGGTGCTGGAGGAGTCGCCCGGGACTGACGCACTATCCGGCTTCGTGCCGCAGCACGTAATGGGGCCTGCGCCGGGCACGCCCTTGCGGTTGGTATGGAGCGCGGCGCATCCCGGTCACCTGCTGCAGGTGGACTACCCGGGGATGGCGGCGGTGGCCGACGCGCCCGCAGTGATGGAGGCGCAGGATTGGCACGACCTCTGCGCCCGCCCGCGGGCGGCGCTGCGTGCAGGGGCATGGCTGGGCGCGGCCATGGTGGCCGGGCTGGCCGCCATGGCGTTGTTGCTGCCCACCGTGAGCCGCGGTTTCAGCGTGTGGCTGTGGGTCGGGCTGCTGGTGCTCACGGTGTGGCTGCTGGGCACCTGGGTGCCTGCCCTGCGCATGTGGCTGCAGCGCGACACGGTGCGCCGCCACACGATGACCGGGCCGGTGCAGGAGGTGATGCGGGCGCGTCGCAACGACGGCCGCCAGGGCGTGGAGCACGCACTGTTCGCGCGGGTGGGCGGCGAGTGGCATCTGCTGCAGACCGCCGGCAGTGCCAGCGGGCTACAGGCCACCGTGGCGCCGGGTACGCCGCTCAGCATCTCCTACGCGGTGCTTGGCGCGCGCCGCGTGCAACTGCGCCATTCCGCATCCGCAGACTGAGGGGACCCCTCACCGGTCGTGCGCGGCAGCTTGGTTGGCCGCCGCGCACGTCACTGTCACTTGCGCACGTAGTACGCACGCGCCTCGGCATGCACCACGCTCAATGCGTTGACCTTGCCCCACGCATCGCGGTGGAACTCGATCTGCAGTCCGTCGATGTCCGGTGACACGAAGCGGTTCGGGGCAAGCGGCAGCACTTGTCCGTCCTGCGGCCTCCCGGCGACGCCCACGCGCACCTGCCCGTTGGCCACCTTCACCTGCAATGCCGGAATGTCGAAGATGTCGGCCAGGGCGCGGCGATGCGCCATGGACACGGTGCGGTCCTGCTCGAACACGCCGGCGTAGTCGGCATAGGCCGGTGCGCGCAGGTCCAGCGCGACAGGGCGGACGGGCGGGTTCACGCCACGGCCCAGCGCATCGGACAGGGCATTGCGGATCTCGGTGGTGAGCTCGGCGCCGTTCTCGCCATTGGTGAGGATGACCAGGCCGTCGCCGGTTTCCAGGTAGCCTTCAATCCAGGCGCGGTAGCTGTCGTTGGAGCCGCCGTGGTGGAAGATGCGGGTGGCGCCGCTGCCGTCCAGGCGCGGGCCCAGACCATGCCAGCTTGGCGATACCTCGGTCATCATGTCGATGGCGATCGGTTGCGGCAGGAAGCCGCCCGGGTCGCGATAGCTGTTGGTCAACGCCGCTACGAAGGCGGCCAGGTCGTTGGCGCTGGTCCACAGGCCCGACGCGCCGGCTTCGGGGAACGACTGCCAGCCGCGCGGCAGGGCAGTGGGCGCGCCGTCGCCGTCGTGGGCCTTGGCGATGTTGTCGAGGGTGTCCGGCGGGGTGGTGAAGCGGCTGCGCTGCATGTGCAGCGGGGCGAACACCTGCGCGCGGGCCAGTGTGTCCAACGGCTGGCCGCTGACATCTTCAAGCACCTTCTGTTCCACCATTACCCCGCCGCCGGAGTAGTCGCCGCGTTCGCCGGGTGCATGGATCAGGCGTACCGGTGTGTTCTTCGCCGGGGCGATACCGTCCAGCGTCTGCAGCAGCGTGGGCAGCGGTTCGCCCGGCAGGTAGTCGGCAAAGCCGTGCACGCCCAGCCCGGCGGTGTGCGACATCAGCATGCGCAGGCTTGCCTGCGGGGTCGGGGTGGTGGGTGTCGCCGGTATCTTCCAGCTGCGCAGGTAGGTGTTGATGTCCTGGTCCAGCGCGAGGCTGCCATCGGCCACCAGGCGCAACGTGGTGGCCGCAGTGATGACCTTGCTGACCGAGCCCACCGAGAACAACGTGTCTGCGTTCACGGCATCGCGGCTGCCCGCCTGGCGCAGGCCGTAGCCGGCGCTGTGCACCAGCTTGCCATCCCGCAGCACCGCGATGGCTACACCGGGCACGTGGTAATGCGCCATGCGCGCCTGCAGCGACCAGCCCGGCAGCGGATCGCTGGCGGGCACCACGCTGGGGCGCAGGCCGGTGGTCAGCGCGCTGTCGATGGCGGTGTCGCGGCGGTCCGCGGCGTAGGCGGGCAGGGCCAGCAGCAGTGAGAGCGTGGTGGCCACTGCGCCGCGCAGCAGGACGTGGCGGGGTGGCAGCACGGAGGCGGCAAGGGAAGTGCGACGGATCGAAACCATGCGGGACCTCGGGGTGCGGTGT
>NZ_QAIW01000169.1:0-2500 GCF_003061285.1 Stenotrophomonas sp. HMWF003
GGGACATTTCGATTACCTTTGGATAATTTTCTGGGTTGAGGTTCCGTCAGGAACCACGGAAACGTCGACTCAGGCGGTCTCGGCAGCCGGTTCGGCAGCATCGGCAGCGGCTTCTTCGCCACCACCCTGCTTGTCGCCGATGGCCTTGATGGCGCGGGCGAACATCGTGACCGGCTCGGTCAGGACGCGGGCCAGCATGGCCAGGGCCTGATCACGGGTCGGCAGCGAGGCCAGCACGTCAACATGGCCAGCCGGGAACAGTTCCCCGCCGATGGCCACGACCTTTGCCTGCAGCTTGTCGTTGGTCTTGGCAAAATCCTTGATCAGGCGACCGGCTGCGCCGGGCTCCTCGAGCGAGAACGCGTACAGCAGCGGACCGACGAGGGCGTCTTTGGCGCACGCGTATTCGGTACCTTCCACTGCACGTGCCGCCAGCGTGTTCTTGACAACTTTCAAGAAAACGCCGGTTTCGCGTGCCTGCTTGCGCATCGCGGTCATCTGGGAGACCGTGGTGCCAGCGTATTCGGCTGCGATCAAGGAGTGAGCCTTGGCGGCGACTTCTGCCAGCTCCGCGACTACTTCTTGCTTCTGGGACAGATTGAGAGCCATTGCACTCCTCCAATTGAACTCCGCTTACGGCTCCTGCCGTGTGCGGTCCTGGGCGGCATCCGTCCTGGACGCCGGGAACATCGGGTTGATGTTCCAAGGGTGGGCCGTTCTAGACCTGGATGGCCAACCTGGGAGAACCCAGACGTGCGTAAACCAGAAAAACTCCAGAAGGGCACCATCTACGCAGGGTGATTCCCGGGGGAATCGATTAAGCGGTCGGTACTGCGCCGGCGGCGACTCCCTGCCAATGCGAGCATCCCTGCCCGTCGCCGGTATGTACTGACCGCGCCTGCGGTCTTTGACGGCTATCGTTGCGGGGCGGACCCCACGTCGATTGCCTTCAAAAATCGCGGGAGCCGGGCATGTACCCAGCTCCCGCTTGAAACACTTACTTCAGGGTCAGCGACGAGGTATCGACGGTGACGCCCGGGCCCATCGTCGAGCTGACCGATACCTTCTGCAGGTAGGTGCCCTTGGAGGTGGCCGGCTTGGCCTTGATCAGGTCCAGCAGCAGCGCCTGCAGGTTCAGCTTCAACGCTTCTTCAGCGAAGTCGGCCTTGCCGATGGTGCAGTGGATGATGCCGGCCTTGTCGGTGCGGTAACGCACCTGACCCGACTTGGCATTCTTGACGGCTTCGCCCGGGTTGGCCGACACGGTGCCGACCTTCGGGTTCGGCATCAGGCCGCGCGGGCCGAGCACGGTGCCCAGCTTACCCACGACGCGCATGGCGTCCGGGGTGGCGATGACGACGTCGTAGTTCAGATCGCCGGCCTGCATCTTTTCGGCCAGGTCTTCCATGCCAACGGCTTCGGCGCCAGCGGCCAGGGCTTCGTCAGCCTTGGCACCGGCCGGTGCGAAGACGGCAACGCGCACGCTCTTGCCGGTACCGGACGGCAGCACGGTGGAACCGCGCACCTGCTGGTCGGACTTCTTGGCGTCCACGCCCAGGCGCACAGCAACGTCGAAGGACTCGACGAACTTGGCCTTGGTAGCGGTCTTCAGGATCTTGATCGCGTCCTCGAAGGCATATGCCTTACCCGGGACGACGGCGGCCTTGATGGCCTTCTCACGCTTGGTCTGTGCCATCTTCTTAACCCTCCACCACGAGGCCCATGGAACGGGCAGAACCGGCAATCGTGCGCACCGCGGCGTCCAGGTCGGCGGCCGTCAGGTCGGCTTCCTTGGTCTTGGCGATTTCTTCCAGCTGCTTACGGGTCACCTTGCCCACCTTTTCGGTGTTCGGGCGCTTGGAGCCCGAGGAGATGCCAGCAGCCTTCTTGAGCAGCACGGCGGCCGGGGTGCTCTTGGTGATGAAGGTGAAGGTACGGTCCGAATAGGCCGTGATGATGACCGGCACCGGCAGACCCGGCTCCAGCTTCTGCGTGGCGGCATTGAAGGCCTTGCAGAATTCCATGATGTTCAGGCCACGCTGACCCAGCGCAGGACCGACCGGCGGCGAGGGGTTGGCCTGACCGGCCTTCACCTGCAGCTTGATATAACCGACAACTTTCTTTGCCATGAGTATGCTCTCCGGGTGCTAGCGCCTTACGACAACAGGCTCCCCATCGGACCGGGAATCACGCGTCCCGGCATCGCGTTTTGAATTCACGCAGAAGGCCACCTCGCGGCGGCCCTTGCTTTTGCCAGCTTCCTGGCAGGAAGCCGCGCACTATATCAGGTTTTGGCCCGCCTGTCTGAATACGGGAGGGCGGCGGCACGTAGAGCGGGGCTCTGCCCCGCTGGGCCTTTCATGTACAGCCGGGCAGAGCCCGGCTCTACGGGCGGTCAGACGGCCTTTTCGACCTGGCCGAACTCGAGCTCGACCGGGGTGGCACGACCGAAAATCAGCACCGAGACGCGCAGACGGCTCTTCTCGTAGTTGACTTCCTC